>DAMCDT010000023.1:0-20676 GCA_032058265.1 Tannerellaceae bacterium | reverse complement strand
ATCGTGATTGATAATGAAGGAAGATATTCAGTATCTCAATATCCTCATACTTATCGTGGAGATAGCGCTGTATTCTTATTAAAAACTTTCAACTCTATTAAACAGGAAGATGGTTCTTGGAGACATTATTATGCATTCCTTGACACAACTTCTTATAATCCTAAATACAGAATTGGAAATGCTGTACATAAAGTTGGTATTACTGATGCTGACATTTGGGCAAATGCTGAAGGACAACATGAAAAGAGAACTTCTTCTTTTGCTATAGAACGTTATGATGATCCATTGTATAGAAGAATATTCCATACAATCAGCCCATCATCTGATATCCAAACAGCTCCTGATACAGTAGAATTCTTTGAAAGAGACGAACCTCTAAACACATTGTATGAAGATAGCCATAGTGTTTATTCTACAGATGAAAACACAGGTTTACCAAAAGGTCCTCGTTTCTTAGGTATTAAGAACAGACAAGCAAGCAGTCAGCCTACATACGATCATAATGGAAATCTTATCCAATTCGAATATGCAATGTATGTTGATACTGCATTTGTTAACAGACCGGTTAACTGGCCGAGACATAGTGTTGAAGACAATATCACTCCGAAACCTCAGTATCTGATTGCTGTTGGATTGACAGTAGTTCCTCCTGGAACATATTGTCCTATCCACGGTATTGATCCACAATGTGGTCACGGTATTAAAACCGAAGGCATGACAAGAGGTCGTTTCTTAATCAATGCTACTGACTCTGCCGTACATTGGACACGTGGTGTTACAACTAATGCAACAAAAAGATTACGCGATGATACTTACATTTGGAATACTGAGTGGGAACGTATGATCTTTGCTGATGCTATTCATAAAGAAGATACATTGTTTATCCTGACTCCGGAACAACTTCAGGAAGCAAATGATGCTACTCTTTGGGAAATGGTTAGACATCCATCTAATGCTCATAATGTTATTTATCTGGGTAACAACCAACATAAAGATGTTGTATGGCAATTCCGTCTGATCGACGAAAAGAAAGATCATAATGGTGATTATGTTGAAGACTTCTTGATCGAATCAGAATCTACAAACCGTGATACAACAGGTGTTGTTGGTCCTATTATCGCTCCTATGAATGGTGGTTGGATCAAAATTCAAAACAACGTTCCTGTAATCAGCCGTGGTGCATACGAAGATGCTATCAAGGATGCTCAGAAATTCAATATCAGAAGAACAGACAGAAACCCAACTTCAGTTGAAGATACTAATGTTGCTGGTTCAGTTCAGGTTATCTCTGGTAATGGTTCTGTAACTATCCAAAATGCTGCTGACAAGATGGTGACTATCACCAACGTTCTTGGTCAAACAGTTGCTAAACAAGCTATCACTTCTGATAGTCAAACAATCAACTTACCTAAGGGTATCGTAGTTGTTGCTGTTGAAGGTGAAAACGCCGTTAAAGCAGTTGTTAAGTAAGTAAACTATCTTTTTAGATAAACTCATGAGAAGCCCTCTCCGTTTGGAGGGGGCTTTTTTTGTTAACAATAATGTAACCGTTATTTATTTGTTTTTTAATAATTGTATTATTTCTTTGCACTTCAATTCAAATAAGATTATCTCTCTAAAACAAAACGAAAATGATTCTTAAAAGAAGTTTGCTCACCTTGTTAGCCACCTGTGTATTGATTCCTGTTTCATCCGTTGCGCAAGTATATTTGACTGACTTGGAGGAACGTATCGACTCCTTGGAAGCACAAACGGCAACTTTGGATAAAGTAATAAAAGGACTAAGTAAACTAAAGATATCCTCTTATATTCAGGGGCAATATCAATATGGAGAGAAAAATGCCAGTCTTAAAGTGGGAGATACAAATGAGAACCCGGATAATGGTTTTAATCGAATTGGTATCCGGCGCGGAAGATTAAAGGCTGAATATAATGACGGTATTGGAACAGGCGCTATTCAAATTGAAGTAAATGATAAAGGAGTTAGTTTCCGTGACTTATATATAGGATTAAAGGATCCCTGGACAAAACGCAACCAATTGATGACAGGTATTTTTAACAGGCCTTTTGGCTATGAAATATCTTATTCAACAAGTAGCCTTGAATCCCCCGAAAGAGCAACTATCATACAATACTTTTTTCCTGATGAGCGTGATCTGGGAGCTATGCTTACACTTCGTACGGCATCTAATAGCCCGTTAAGTTTTCTTCGTTTGGATGCGGGGCTTTTCGCTGGCAATAGCATTAATCGCGAGACAGATAACCGTAAAGACTTCATTAGCCGTTTAGGAGCGGAAAAAATGATAAGTAACTGGGGTAAGTGGGGGCTTGGCGCTTCATATTATAATGGTAGCGTATATAATCCTACTACCGAGGCTTACGAAATGAAAGATAACCGATTTATTAAAATTGAAAAAGAAAAAACCGGTACTTTTATGAAACGTGAATACATTGGCTTTGACGGTCAGATAAGTATAGTAAGTGAAATAGGTAAAACTACGCTGCGAGGAGAATGCCTCTTCGGAACACAACCGGGAATTGCAGGTAGTAGCCGTAGTCCCAATTACGGTACAAGACCTGATAATGTTCCCGATAATGCATTATATAAGCGTCCTTTTTTAGGCTACTTTTTTTATTTTTTACAAGACATTGGGACCTCCCCTTTTTCTTTCATATTGAAATACGACACTTATGACCCTAATACGGACATAAAGGAGAATGAAGTGGGTATAGAAGGAAGTTATACAACAAAGACAGACTTAGCTCAAAGCACCATAGGGCTAGGCGCCATATATAACTTTAATAAACATATACGTTTGCAAGCCTACTACGAAATCAATAAAAATGAAAAGAGCGAATTGATAAAAGGGTATGAAACGGATAGGAAGGATAATGTCCTGACAGTACGTTTACAGTATAAATTTTAGACAGTTGCTCTTTATATATTCAGAAAGAATATTAATTTTGCTATCCAAAATAACATATTTATGGAACGAGTATGTAATAACTATCAACGCCAAAAGCGATGACTAAACTTACTACGAGTTCAATCTATCATTTAAAATATTTATTTGTATGAAAAGGATAGCAACTATTTTATTTCTTTCTTTTATGCTTATCTCTTGTGGAGATAATACTTCTTTTGTTTTTCATCAAACCGTCGACAATGAATTGCCTAATTGTGTAGCAGCTTATAAGAAAGATGGAAAATATTACAAACTGGGTGATTTAGGGGATTTATCATTGAATGAATATTCTCCGGAAATAAATGTGAGGAATAAAAATATTATCGAAGTTTATTTCTTCACTGATTTTAATAATACTGTAATGTTTAGCACAGTACACACGCTGGAAAGAGGCAAGAAAAATGTGTTTGAATTGCTAAATTCAGATTATGGAATTCCCGTAAAGGATAAATCCAATCCCGTTTATTATCCTCAATAACTTTAATTGCCCGTTAAATTGATATTTTAATTAAAAACAAAAAAGTACGGAGAAATCTCTACGTACTTTTTTGATATAATATATTTGTAATATCTTCTAAACCGCTTTAAGACTCATATCAAGGCTCTTTACCGAGTGGGTTAATGCTCCTACTGAAATGTAATCAACGCCCGTTTCAGCGTACTGTCTTAGCGTATCAAAAGTAATTCCTCCGGAGGATTCAATTTCGAAACGTCTGTTTATCATTTCAACAGCTTTCTTTGTGTTTTCGACATTGAAGTTATCCAGCATGATCCTGTCAATTCCGCCAATCTTGAGGACTTGTTGTAATTCATCAAAATTACGCACTTCAATTTCAATTTTCAAATCTTTCCCTTTCTCTTTCAGATAATCTTTAGCCCGCGTAATAGCCTTCTCAATGCCTCCTGCGAAGTCCACATGATTATCTTTCAACAGGATCATATCGAATAAGCCGATACGGTGATTAACGCCTCCGCCTAATCTTACGGCTTCTTTTTCCAGCATCCTCATACCCGGAGTAGTCTTGCGGGTATCCAGCACGCGGGTTTTAGTCCCTTCCAATGCCTTAGCATACTTGTGGGTAGTTGTGGCAATACCACTCATCCGTTGCATAACATTCAGAACCAGACGTTCGGTTTGCAAAATAGATTGTACTTTTCCTTCAACAATAAAAGCTATATCGCCTTTTTTAACTTCGCTTCCGTCTTTGATATAAACGGTGACTTTTAGTTCGGGATCAAAATACCGGAAAATACGTTCCGCTATTTCAACACCTGCCAAAATACCATCTTCTTTAATTATTAACTGGCTCTTTCCTATGGCAGTTGCCGGAATCGAGCTCAACGTAGTATGATCGCCATCGCCTATATCTTCGGCAAAAGCGAGTCTGATTAACTCATCAATTAAATGATCCATTTGTTATTCTATTCTTATTGATTGTATGATAGCTTTATCACCATCTGTACGATAAGTAACATTTACCCGGTATTCTTTACCTGAAGTCGGTAGCTTCCCAACCAGAAAGCCGCTTTCCTTTTTATCTGCATTGTGCAATACGGAAAATCCTGAAGGTTTATTCGTGCTGAAAAAAGTATTTAACATAGAAACCGCATCACCGGGATTACATTTTTTGGAAGAACCCGGAACGGATATATCCACTTCCTGGTCCATCAATCCGGTAAGGGATGAGGCATTTCCACTTTTAAAAGCGCTGGATAAAGGGGTAATGTCGGCGGCATGTACATATAAGAACGAGAAAACCAACGTAAGGACTAATAATATTCGTTTCATAATCTCTATCTTTTAATTTAACTAATTTACAAAGTTGAGTATAATTTATTAATTTAGCAACTTAACACTGTTAAAACGTAATTTGTTCATTGAATGAAAATTGCATTATTGGTCATCGGAAAAACAGATAACAAATGGTTGTCAGAAGCTATTGAAGAGTATCAGAAAAGACTTATACACTACTTACCGTTTGAATTAATTGTTCTTCCGGATATTAAAAACGTAAAGAATTTATCGGAAGCCCAGCAAAAAGAGAAAGAAGGAGAATCAATAGTAAAGGCATTGCAAACGGGAGACTTTTGCGTATTGTTAGATGAAAAAGGAAAAGAATATACTTCCAAACAGTTTTCTGTATATATGGAAAAGAAAACACATACAATCCCTAAACGCTTGGTATTTATTATTGGTGGCCCGTATGGTTTTAGTGATAAGGTCTATCAGATAGCGTCAGAGAAAATCTCTTTAAGCAAGATGACATTCTCACATCAGATGATTCGTTTGGTTTTTATTGAGCAATTATACCGGGCAATGACGATTATAAATAACGAGCCTTATCATCATGAATAAATTATTGATTCAATTCTTTGATGCGTACAGCCACTTCTTCCATCAGCCATTTGGGCGTTGATGTAGCGCCACATACTCCTACGCGTTTAACATCAGAGGGAAGTATTTCAGTTATTTCATCGGCATTCGATATGAAAACACTGCGGGGATTAGCTTTGAGGCATTCTTCAAATAACATTTTTCCATTCGAACTTTTCTCACCCGCTACGAAATAAATCCAGTCATGATTTGAAGCGAACGTTTTAATACCCGGCAAACGGTTCGCTACCTGGCGGCATATCGTATCAAAATACTCAAATTTGACTAAATGAGATATCCGGCTGGCTATTGCTTTAACAATCTCCCGGAAGCCATCCAACGACTTTGTTGTCTGTGAAAATAGAATAATACTTCTTGAGAAATCCAACTTATCCAGATCATCCAATTTTTCAATTACAATAGCTGATCCACTTGTTTGACCAACCAATCCGTTTACTTCCGCATGACCTTTCTTTCCATAAATAACCAATTGCGTATTTTTGTCTTTAGACTCTTGATAACATTTATGTATTTTATTCTGCAGGCGAAGTACTACCGGACACGTGGCATCGATTATCTTAATATTATTATCTTTGGCTATCTTATAAGTTGCAGGAGGCTCGCCGTGAGCACGGAGTAGCACTTTTTTGTTTTTTATCAAGCCGAATTGTTTATGATTTATCGTATGAAGTCCCAGCGTTTTTAAGCGCTCTACTTCCAAACTATTATGTACGATATCGCCGAGACAATATAATATATCCGTATCGTCTAATTCACGTTCGGCGCTTTGTATAGCATTTACTACGCCAAAACAGAATCCTGAGTCATTATCTATTTCGACCTCGATCATTGATTAATTACACGGTGATATTGCTCGAGGAGCCATGCTTTTTGTTCCGGAACGCTCATGTGTGAATTATCCAGCAGCAAGGCATCATCAGCCCGACGAAGAGGGCTTTCTTCGCGTGTGGAATCAATATGATCACGGTTCCTTACATTTTCAAGAACGTCTTCAAAGGAAACTTGTTCTCCTTTCGCTGTTAGTTCATCAACACGTCGTTGGGCACGAACTTCAGGACTTGCGGTTACAAATATTTTCAGTTCGGCATCAGGAAATACAACTGTTCCTATGTCCCGTCCGTCCATAACAATTCCTTTGGATTTACCCATCGCTTTTTGTTGGGCTACTAAAGATTCACGCACAAAAGGGAGCGCAGCTACCGGACTTACCAGGTTGGAGACTTCCATAGAACGTATTTCTTTTTCAACATTTACTCCATTCAAATAGGTATCCGAACTGTTTGTTTGTTCATTAAATTTGAATGTTATTTGAATTTCAGCCATAGAAACACGTAGCTTTTCGACATCAATCTTGTTATCCTTCACTAAGCCATTCTGGATACTATACAAAGCGACTGAGCGGTACATGGCGCCTGTATCGATATAAGTATACCCTATCTCTTTTGCCAAATCTTTTGCCATTGTACTCTTACCGCTTGAAGAATGGCCGTCAATTGCTATAACTATTTTGTTCATATAATTCATTTACGGTTTAAAGTCGCTCAAAGTGGTAGATACACTTAACATAAGTGAAAGAGCTGAAGGGTGATATTTGGCAATCGATACGCCAACGTCAAACATTTTAATAGTTACCCCAGCTCCGGCAGAGAAACCACTGAGTTTATTACCTCCCTGCAATTTCATATCCATATTGGTCTTCGGATTAAAACCTACTCCCAACCAAAAATTTTCAGTGGGGATATAATCAATACCGATAACAAAATGTTTAAGCAGTGTTTTCATGAAAGTATCTCCTTCGTAGGTGTTATCAGTCTGATCTATATAATCGAAATCCCATTTGTTCAAGTACATTGCCGTCAAAGATAAACGGAATGGGGCATGAGCCATTTTCTTACTAAATCCTAACTGGATATCCCATGGCATCTTATAACGTTCTTCTTCATAAGCTTTCAATTGCGCTCCAATATGCTTGAAAGCAATACCGAATGAGAAGTCTTTCTCAGAGTCGTAGTAACTCAATCCGGCATCAACGGCTAAACCGAAGGAAGTATAACTTTCCAGGGAAGAATAAAGGAATTTCAAAGAAAGCCCTCCCCGCCATTTTTCGGAAAGATCGTGCGAATAAAAGGCATTCAGGCTAAAATCATTTACTGTGAAAGTGCCTTCTTCACCCCCTTCTTTATTCATTTGTTTAAAATTACCATAATTGATATAATTCGCACCAACTCCCCATGCACTGTTATCACCAATCGCTTTTACATATAAGGCACTCCCCGTGTTGATGTCTGAAAAGAAATTCATATAATTCAGGTTGATCATACCATCCATCTCAGCACCTAATAAGGCGGGATTATGAAATATCAAGGAAGGATCACGCTCTATAAGTGATATATTATTCCCGCCTAAAGCATTTGCCCTGGTAGATGTTGGATATCGCAGAAAGGAGAAAACTTCATCCCCGTTTTGTGCAAAAGACAACTGCGCAATAAAAGAAAAGAATACAATATATAGGATATATTTCATGCCACTTTTTAAAAAAACATTCAAAGATAGGAACCTAATCTCTAACACAAACGGAAAAAAAGTAAAAAAGGTATATAAGAGGCTCTTATTTTTAGTAAGTAAGCTTTTCATCTTCTTCATTGATCCATTTATCATAGTGATAAAACTTAGCAATACAAAAGCAGATTCACATTTTTCTCATTACTTTTTGCTTAAGAACTCGCGTTCCTTTTATCTTTTTTCAGTGAATATTTTATCTGCCGCCAGCCGGTGGATATTGGTGCACCGGTCGGTGGATATTAATACACCAATTGGTGGATATTAGTGCACCGGCTGGTGGCAGATAAAATGGAAGGGCTTTATT
The DNA here is from genome assembly GCA_032058265.1 of Tannerellaceae bacterium. Taxonomy (GTDB): domain Bacteria; phylum Bacteroidota; class Bacteroidia; order Bacteroidales; family Tannerellaceae; genus DFXE01. The sequence continues at coordinate 12,449 of DAMCDT010000023.1, read as the reverse complement.
ATAAAAGATAGCTGTCCTTTAGACGAAATATACCTTCCCATTTGTAAAATAATAGTTGAGCCGAATTATGTCTTAACGGGAGAATGGATGAAGAAAGAAAGCGGAGTAGGAGGTAAAACAAATTCAAAAGTTATTTAAAAAATGGCTTCTATAAAGGTGAATGGCCAAAAAAAATCAAAAAAAACAAACAATTTCTTTGTTTTATAATTGATATATAAAAAAAGTTGTATTTTTGCCCTATTGAGAAACACATAAAACATTATAAAGCGTATGGAAATTAAAAAGTCACCCAAAGCAGACCTGGAAGGAGGCAAAACATTAAGCATCCTGATGGGTATGATTGTTGCCCTTGCTGTACTTTTTGTTGGTTTCGAATGGGGAACACAAGATGTACAAGTTATTACCAATGAAGGGGTAGCAGACATTATTGCTGAAGAAGAAATTGAAATAACAAGACCAGAAGATGTTCCACCTCCTCCTCCGCCTCCACCAGCGCCGGTTGTTACTGAGGTATTGAATGTAGTGGAAGATGATGTGGAACTTGAACAACAGGAAATTCTTACTTCTGAAGATAGCGAGAGAGACGCACAGGTACAAACGTATGTAGCTCCTGCTGTTGTGGAAGAAGAAGAAGAATCTGCTCAACAGATCTTTACTGTAGTGGAAGAAATGCCTCAATTCCCTGGCGGTGAAGGTGAACTTTTGAAGTTTATCAATAAGGGAATCAAATATCCGGTAATTGCACAGGAGAATGGTATTCAAGGCCGTGTAATTTGTGCATTCGTGGTAAACCGTGACGGATCTGTAGTAGATGCAGAAGTACTTCGTGGAGTTGACCCATCATTGGACAAAGAAGCCCTTCGCGTTATCGGAACCATGCCTAAATGGAAACCAGGTAAGCAAAGAGGTAAACCTGTACGTGTAAAATACACTGTTCCTATTACTTTCAGATTACAGTAATTAGAGCAAGAAAAATAGTAAAGATAGAAAAGGCTGCGTTACCATATTGCAGCCTTTTTTGTCCTCAATAGAAAATGAATATTTATGTTATCTTTTAATGATATCCTTCAGCGTATTGAGCATGAAATAACACAAATCCATGTTGATTACGAACCCAACAGCTTATATACTCCCATTGAATACATCCTCGAATTAGGAGGGAAACGTGTCCGTCCTGCATTAGCACTTATAGCATGTAATATATATAAGGACAATGTGGATGATGCCATTGCCCCGGCTTTAAGCCTTGAAGTTTTCCATAATTTCACATTATTACATGATGATCTTATGGACGGTGCTGATAAAAGGAGAAACCAGGAGACTGTTCATGTAAAATGGAATCCGAATACGGCTATACTGTCCGGAGACGCTATGTTGATAGTGGCATATAAAATAATTGCAGAAAGTAATCCGTTATACCTGAAAGAACTTCTCGATCTTTTTACTGTAACTGCTTTAGAGATTTGCGGCGGACAACAATATGATATGGAGTTTGAGTCGAGGACAGATGTTGAAGAAGCAGAATATATTAATATGATCCGTCTGAAGACTGCCGTATTAATGGCATGTGGTCTTAAAATGGGAGCCATTGTAGGTGATGCTTCAAAAAAAGATGCGGAAAACCTTTATCAATATGGCTTAAATATTGGCCTGGCATTCCAGTTAAAAGATGACTTACTGGATGTATATGGTGATCCGGATACTTTCGGTAAAAATATCGGAGGAGATATTCTCAGTAACAAAAAGACTTTCTTATTAACAAATGCGATCAAGAAGGCATCTCCTAAACAAAGAACAGAAATTTTTGAATGGTTCGAGAAGGATAATATCGACCCACAAGAAAAAATAAATACTTTTAAGCAGATATATAACGAACTTCATATCAGAGAAATAACCGAAAAGAGAATAGATTATTTCTATGATAGAGCCATACAGCACTTATCCCAATTAGAAGCGCCGGAAGAAAGATTAGGAGTCTTAAAAGAGGTAAGTAATATTCTATTATATAGAGAATCATAATATGGTAGACACACATTGCCATCTCTATCTGGAAGAATACGACACAGACCGGGAAGAAGTTATCAACGTTGCGCAACAATCCGGCATCGATACCATTCTTTTACCGAATGTGGATACATCGACTGTTGAAAGGATGCATCATTTATGTGATGAATATCCCGGATTTGCTTTCCCTATGATGGGTTTACATCCGACAAGCGTTGATAATTCTTATTCTGGAAACCTTAGGCAGATAGAATCCTGCTTAAAGAACAGGCAGTATTATGCCATAGGGGAGATAGGGATCGACCTGTATTGGGATAAGACATTTCTAAAAGAACAAAAGATCGTATTTGAGGAACAATTGCAGTGGAGCATTGACCTCGATCTTCCTGTATCGATCCATACACGTGAAGCTTTTCCGGAGGTTTTAGACTCTATTCTTAAAGTTGGCTGTGACAAGCTCAGAGGAGTATTTCATAGTTTCTCCGGAAATGATAATGATTTATATGAAATAAAGCAACTAAAGCATTTCAAATTGGGAATAAATGGAGTTGTAACATTTAAAAATTCTGGTTTATCCGATATTATAGCAAAAGCGGATATAAAAGATATTGTATTAGAAACAGATGCTCCTTATCTGTCGCCTGTCCCATACAGAGGAAAACGAAATGAGCCTGTATACTTATGGAAGACAGCTGAAAAAGTGGCGGACATTTTCGATTTATCGATGGAAGATACCGTTAAATTAACAGGCGAAAATGCTTTAAAACTGTTTAATATCGGTAAATAAACCTCGATAGTGATATAATTTCTTAATGAGCCCACAATTTATTCTTTTTATATAACAATTTGTTAAGCAAAAACTTTAGATTTGTAGGGTGAAACGTTTGCAGTTGCAATTTTTTTCGTAATTTGCGCTCGTTTTTATTAGGAGATGAAGCTCTTATGGAGAGATGCTCGAGTGGTTGAAGAGGCACGCCTGGAAAGCGTGTATACGCCTAAAGTGTATCGCGGGTTCGAATCCCGCTCTCTCCGCAAAAAGATGACCATGAAATATTGATAATAAAATAATAACAAAAAAGAGAATTATTAATCTTAAAAATTGAACACACAATGAAAAAGTTATTTGCAAAAACATTTTTAGTACTATGTGCTCTTGGAACATCTACCCTTGTCTTTGCGCAGGAAGCTGCTATTGAAACAGGTATGCACCAAGCTTTAAAAACCAAATTTATTGAGGGTGGTGCTAACTTTATGAGTTTAGTAGCCATAGCATTAATTCTTGGTCTGGCTTTTTGTCTGGAAAGAATTATTTATTTGAATTTGGCCGATGTTAATCCAAGTCCACTATTGAAAGGTATTGAAGATGCACTTGATAAAGGTGATGTAGAAGGAGCAAAAGCTATCGCACGTGATACAAGAGGTCCTATCGCATCTATTGCTTACCAGGGATTAATGAGAATTGATCAAGGCGTTGATGTAGTTGAAAGATCTATCGTGTCTTACGGTGGTGTTCAGGGAGGTCTTTTAGAAAAGAACTTATCTTGGGTGTCTCTCTTCATTGCCATGGCTCCATCTTTAGGGTTCTTGGGAACTGTAATCGGTATGATTATGGCATTCGATAAAATCGAACAAGTAGGTGATATCAGCCCTACGGTTGTTGCCGGTGGTATGAAAGTGGCTTTGATCACAACAGTAGGTGGTCTTATCGTTGCTCTGATCCTTCAAGTATTTTATAACTATTTATTAAGTAAATTAGAAGGTATCCTTAATAAGATGGAAGATGCTTCTATTTCTTTAATTGATATGGTTATTAAATACAACCTTAAATTTAAAAAATAATTATAATTATGGCAGTAACAAAAATAAGGAAAATCTCCAGTTGGACGCTTTTGGCTTTTGTGGTCATTAGTATTGTAGTACTGGGTTTATTCTACGTAGGAGGAGTTGTAGATCCTGCTGCGGATATGAAGGAACCTGTTTATACAGGTCTATTGTTGAACTGGATGTATGTAATCTTTGGAATTACGGTGGTAAGTACAATTATTTTTGCTGTCTGGCAGTTCATAGGTTTGTTTAAAACAAATGCTAAGTCAGCCCTTATGGGTTTAGGAGCAATTGTTCTTTTCCTGATCTTACTATTTGTATGTTATACAATTGGAGACGGTACCCCTTTGCCTATTGTAAGTGCAGATACAGCAAACTTCAACGTGCCGTTCTGGCTAAAGATTACTGATATGTGGATTTATTCTATCTATGTAATGCTGGTATTACTTGTAATAGCAATATTATGGGGTAGTTTAAAGAAAGTTTTTGGTAAATAATGAAGTGAAAAAAACTAGAAAGAAAAATGGCTAAAAGTAAAAAGACACCGGGTATCAATGGTACTTCTTCTGCCGATATTGCTTTTATGTTGCTTATCTTCTTTCTTATTACAACTTCAATGGATACAGATAAAGGGTTAGCCAGACGTTTGCCCCCACCTGTACCCAAAGAACAAAAGAATGAAGATGTCGATATCAAAAAAAGGAATTTGTTGGTTGTACTTATAAACAGTACAAATCAGATTCTTTGTAACAATGAGTTTACGGATATCACGCAATTAAAAGATAAGGTAAAAGAATTCGTTGAAAATCCTTATAATGATGAACATAAACCTGAAAAGATTGAGGTAGATGTTCCTTTCTTCGGGAAAATGATGGTTACAAAGAACCATATCATTTCTTTACAAAATGACCGTGGTACAGAGTACCAGGCCTACATTGATGTTCAGAATGAGTTGGCAGCAGCTTATAATGACTTGAGAAATGATGTTTCCAGAAAGAAATTCGGAAAAGTGTTCGCAGAACTTGATGAAGAACAACAAAAGGCCGTGCAGATGATCTATCCTCAGAAGATATCAGAAGCAGAGCCTAAAAATTATGGAGGGGTTAAATAATGGGTAAATTCAGTAAAGCAGGCGGTCGTGAAATGCCTGAATTAAATACTTCATCATTACCTGACTTAGTTTTCGCGTTCTTGTTCTTTATCATGATGGTAACAACAATGCGTGAAGTTACTTTGAAAGTTCAATTCAGAGCGCCTACTGCAACAGAACTTCAAAAACTGGAAAAGAAATCATTGGTTACGTTTATATATGTGGGTGAACCTATGCAGGAGTTTCGTAAAGCTATGGGAACTGCGACACGTATCCAGTTAAATGACCAGTTTGCAGAAATTGATGAGATACAAGATTATATTGCTCAGGAAAAATCCAGTATGAAAGAAGAAGATCAACCGTTTATGACGGTTTCAATTAAGGCTGACAGGGAAACGAAGATGGGTGTTATCACTGACATCAAACAAGCGCTTCGTGAAGCTTATGCACTCAAGATCAACTATTCTGCCGGATCAAAAGGTGCAAGTTAAAAGTTCTCTTCTATAAAACAAAAAAGAGCCACCTGATTTTCAGGTGGCTCTTTTTGTTTTATCCACTATTTCATTCAGACATTATAAACGTATGTATAAATATTATTCCTGACAGTATCATAATCTTTTGTCAAATCGATTGATCCAAAGCTCATCAAAAACATCGGAAGCCAATTCTCACCTTTACGAAAAGGAGGTTGTAAATAAGAATGATTATCCAGTTTGAACCCTAACCGTTCGTAAAATCCTATACGTCGTTTACTCATGTCATCCTCCGGTAATTCAACTTCCAAGACTACTGGATTGGACGTTATTTTAAGGAACTGTTTCATCGCTTCTCCACCAAAACCACCATTACGCGCTGATTCATCTATTGCGAAATGTTCGACATAGGTGAATTTGTCAAAATTCCATGAGGTTATAAATCCTATATACTTGTCATTATTGAACAATGCATATACATTAAAACGATCTTCATTATCCAAAACATCACAAAACAGATTAAATGCCCGACGTTCAGCTTCAGGGAAAGAAAAAGTGTAGGTGGACTCAACATTAATAAGTAGAGGATCGGAAGAATCCTCTATTACTTTATACTCAATCAATTTATTGTCACTCATTCTCTATGTAATCTAAATATCTAATTTCTTTTTTATTTCTTTTGGTATAGCGTCTTTATGTACCATTATATAGATCGTTTTGGCACGAACATAACTTTCCGACATATTCAGGTATCCTCCGAATTTATTCCGTTCAGTACCCCATGAGTTTTTTGTTATATAATATTTTGTGCCGTTCTGATCTTTTGTAATTCCGACCAAATGCATTAAGTGATCATCCGTGGTAACAAAAGATTCATAACCTTGCTGACGAATTTCCGGCGTAACATTTACTTCAGGATAAGGTTGTTCAAACTTGTAAACTTCCTCCAACCGCTCCTTTTCACCCATTTGTTCAAAACGGGCGCGATCGGTTGTAGAATAATCCTCCACTTTTTTTACTTCCGGGTTGATGGCTACACCGCTTGTAAATGAGAAGCCTTTTTCACTTACATCGCCATCCCAGCAAACGGAGTGTCCATTATTCAAAGCATAGTCCATTGTTTGTATAAGTTCATCTAGCGGAAGGTTATAAATCATTTCATATTCCCAGTTATCCGGAACTTCTAAAACAAATTTACTATAATAAGGTTGATGCGTAAAACTTGTCAGCTCGATATAATCGTCCATATTAAGCCCTAACGAAGCAGCAAAAGATTTAGGAGTGTACTCTTTTCCTTGGTAGGTGAAAGTAGCAGGAAGTTCTCCTAAATAAGTATCAAATAGGTTTTTTACGATCTTATCATATTCCGGGCTACGGTGCTTTTGTTTTACGGCCACGTCAGCAATAGCCTGAATAAATTTTGCCAATTCGCTGTGGTTGTGACGATCCGAATCATAGTTTATTCCTTTATAAACTTCTTCTGGAACGATCCCTGCTTGTTTATAAGCATTTTTGAAAGTATGGGAAAGGCTGCCCTGGCTAATATTTCCTCTACCATTTCTTAGATAGTTATCCTGTAATTGGTTCATATACTTCTGACGTACAATAAACATTTCAGACAAGTCATAAGTTCCTTTACCCATACGCAATAATTCAGTTTCCATAAAGGAAACGGATGCGAAACACCAACATGTTCCGGTGGATGCCTGGTTTTTAACAGGAGTCGTTTCAATTCTTTTAATATCCGTAAATGTATATCCTTGTGCGAAAAGGCATACGGCACATAATATATATGTGCAACTGAAAATAATCTTATTCATTTTATGTTGTTTTTGATTGATAGTTATGTTTAAAATCCTCGTGCAAACATTTTCCAGAAGGTATCACCCATTTCTTTCCAACGCAACATTGTAGCCCCTACAAAATCCGCCGTATAGTTCGTTAAAAACTCATTGGCTTTCTCCTGTCCGTTAGCCTGGAGGCATTTCTTGTATTGACCTTCAACAAAAGGTAGTTCCATTTGTGCTTTTTCTTCAAAATGGAGAATACTTTCAGTCATTATATCTTTCGTTAACCCCCAGCGCACGGTTGCTAGTTTATTTGTCCTGCGGTAGGTCCATATAGTTGCATCTTCACGGTAACGATGTTGTCCGCAGACGTTAAAACCGGCAGGAAATGATTTGTTTCCGCAAAAGACAGGAAAACGGGGGCTTTGTCCGGGATTATCAAAAGACACCCACGCAACTCCTCCTATTTCATCAGGCAACCAGTCTCTTAATTGTATTACATGAGAATAAGAGCACTGCGGAACGGAAACCAGTCTATAACGTACAACCGTACTGTCTTTAATTCCGTTTAGCATATTTACCATATCCATAGTCATCCAGGGATTTGCCGAAGGACTAATGATCGTTTCCATTTCATCACTATCTTTCTTCCTCACGTTTACTTTCAGGTTTTGTGTCATATCCCATTCTGTTCCTTCGTATGTCTGGCGCAGTAAAGCCATTACATCGGTAACCGCTACAGGCTTTTCCGGTTTAACCGTAAAAGGGAGTTCTTCTGCGTCATAAGATAAATTTAAATAAGGAGCCAGGCGGGTCAGGATAAAGTATTCCCGAATATTGAATGCTTTCTTGCCTCCGCCATACGCTTTCCAGAAGCAGAAAGGTTCCTTTCCATCCCAATAACCCAGTTTCTTTGCTACATCAAATACATTTGACGAAGCCATTACATTATCTTTATCATTGAGATTAATCGACGATATTCGCGGAATATTAGCAGATACCCCGACATGATCATCCGGAATACGGATAGCCGCCCAGACCCCGCCGATCTTGTCCGGGCCTTCGCCAAATAATTCAAAATGCCATACTTCTTTGGGATCAGCGATTGTTAAACATTCTCCATCATCTGCATAACCATATTGACGAATTAATTCACCCATCAATTTGATCGCTTCACGTGCCGTTTTGCAACGTTCTAAAACGATTTTCTGGAGTTCCTCGATCATGAACATGCCTTGTTTATTGACAAGCTCTTTACGGCCCGTTATAGTAGTTTCACCAATTCCTAATTGTTTTTCATTTAAACAAGGGTAAGCCGTATTCAGGAATTGATACGTAGATCTAACTTGTGGAATGGTACCTTTTAGTACTACTTTTGTCTGGTCTTCCACAGATTCAGTATGCATGCGTCCCGTATAAATACCGACCACCGTGTCACGTTCGTACGTGGCAGCAGGTACAATGTTCATCCATGTACGATAATTTCCATCACATGTATGGCTAGTTATGACCGACCCATCTGCCGATGCTTTTTTACCTACCATAATACTGGTGCAACTTTCCGGATGATTTACGGGTTCTGAAAATTCGATCTCTTGCCCAAATAATAAATGGCAGGAGATAATTAGCGTTAAGAAAAGGGAAATCGTTTTGTTCATTTATTCATGTCATTAGAATTAATACTATAAAGGTATGGTTTTTTATTATTCTTTCTGTAAGTCGAGGTCAACTTCATCAGCCAAGAGAATAGTCGTCCAGTAAATTAATTCCGCCGCCGATTGGAGTATTTCAGGATTTATTGAGTCAATATTATCTTTGGGATGATGATAAAAGCCTCCTCCTACGGCACGTATATCCACACAAGGATAACCCGCTTTCATAAACACGGCGCCATCCGTACGGGGACGGGTTCTGTGCATATTACTATTGGTAAATAGACGACGATGGATGTAAGCATCGTTAGCCTTTTTTACATAGCTTGGTAAACCGGGATGGTTATATCCATAACTGGCTGCCAGCCTTTCTCCCGCACCAACTTGTTCAAGATTGATAACCGAGCGTACTTTCTCTTTCGGAACAACGGGATTATTAGTAAAATAAGTACTACCCGTTAATCCTGCTTCCTCGCCGTCAACACTCATAAAAATAATGCTTCGTTTAGGCTTTATCGATGATTTGGATAGCGCTTCTGCTACGCCAAGTAAAGCAGCAGATGAAGCATTATTGTCATTTGCTCCTTCAATATGGTATGGGATCATCCCTAAATGGTCCAGATGCGCGGATATAATTATATATTCATTGGCTAGTTGAGGATCGCTACCCTTAATCATCCCTAAGATGTTCTTACCGGTTGCGTTGGGATAATATTCTGAAACCATTTTAATACGTGCCCGCTTTCCCGTATGGAATGAGGCTGGCTTAAATGTTTCATAAATCTTTTTTACTGTTTCTTTATATGTTTTTCCTGTTCCTAAAAAGATATCTTCTACAACGGGTTCCGTAATGTGGCAGTAAACAAAATCAGGATTATATAAAGCATTGGGGCCGGGAACCCATTTGTACAACATACCGATCGCGCCATGCCTGGCAGCATTTGCCAGCTTTGTCTGATGTAATGTGTGATTGTACCACATGGCGACAGAATCAGCAGCCCGGCTCCGGTTAGGTGTTTCGCCTTCAATCAGCACTATTTTACCTTTGACATCAATACCTGCATAATCGTCATATCCCAGTTCGGGGGCGGAAACGCCAAAACCGGCATACACGACATCCGCCGTTATATCTCCGTTCCCAGAATAATTACCGGCAAACCATCCGTCTGCCCATGGGTAATCCTTGGCAATCCATACGTTTTTGTTTTTTCCGGCAGCCATGGGGAATAAAATATTCATTGTACTTCCCTCTTTTATCTCTGCATAGGGATGAGGATATTCCTGAATATAGGTACCTTTGTCTCCTAAAGGTTCTAATCCCCATTGATGAAAGTACGTTTTAACCATATCGACGGCTTTTGCCATGCCCGGAGAACCGGCTAGCCGTCCCTGTAAAGAAGAGTCGGATAATTGCTTTACATAACTATAAAGCTTTTCTGATGTTATGTGCCGGTGCATTGCATCCAGGTACATTTCTTCATTTGTTAGTTTAGTTTGCGTCTGTGCAACTGAAATAAATGAAAGCAATAAGCTTACATACAATAAAATACATTTTTTCATATTCATAGTTCTAAAAGTGTTCTACCTTTTTCAGTGGTAAAATAAGTCTGCAAAGGACTTGACGGTTTGGTCGGGATTCGCATTGCTAATAGCCCTTCTTCTATTAACGGACGTATAATATTCTGCCTGAACCTTGTGCGGTTTGATTGCCTTACTTTCTTCATCATATCCTGTATAGGCTGCGCCTTCACACAAAATTCAAGAATAAGTTCAGCTTTATCGACATACGATATATCGATTTCAGGGCAAATTTTTTCAAGTTTGGAGTAGTACTGCGTCCATTGCTCTTTTGCAACCGTCGGTATTACAATTGAATTTTGCTGGGGTATATTGGCTTTTTCCTGAATAACTTCATTCGTATCCAGTCCATCATTACCATACGTCATGGAGAAAATGAACTTTTCTCCCGTCTGTATTTCTATTTCGTACGTTTTATCATAATAAGGAGCGTATTCGGTGATGTTACTCTTTCCTAAACCACTCTTTCCCATCCATCCTATTTCTCTGAATATTTTGGAAATAAGAGGATTTCGGGTCTTAATAGCCAAGTCCTCAAAAAGGACATTTCCACTGGAAGACGAGTCGGCTCCATTTTCCGTAATTATTTTATCGGCAAATATCGATAACCGGGATGGAAGTTTATGCGTAAATTCCCGGTGAACCAAGAAGTTAGTAATGATTTCATTTAATACTTTGTGCCTGATATCAACAGTTTTATTGTCCAGGGTTAAATTCCTCTCAGGCAGATGCCGGTTAACAAAAGTTATTAGACGGATATAAGATTGTATCAGATTAGAAAATATGATATCTCTATCATCATATTTACTGTCCGGATACGTCGATATGGGTCCAGTAAATTCATCATAGCGGATGTTACGGTATATCGCTTCCGTACGATGGGTCGCCGGTGAGTAATTTTGTATGGTAATTTCTTTTCCAAACAGAAGAACAGCCGCTAAAACAAATCCTTCTTTCTTACTCAAAGGGTCTTTTCTCCAGAAACCGGCATCGTGTAAAATTTCTTCATCGGTTAGGTTTAGCCAATGATGGTCAGGATTTGTCTCTGATATATATTTTCTCATTAACCTGAATGTCCCTTCATCCAGTTCGTTCATCCTAAGAAACGGGCAAACAATCTTTTCAGAAGATTCTTTTTGCTTTCTCAGGTAGATGTTTTCGATTAAGTTATAATTGTAGGAGACATCATATACTTCATCTCCGATCCTATCATAAATTTTATTTCGATATCGTTGTATTTCCTGGCTTTCAGGAACAGAAATATACAACACTTTCTTTCTTCCGAAATCTACTATTTCAGGGGTGATGCTTACAGCCGGAGAAAATTCATGTTCAAGTACACGGGTAAACTTTTCAAACATATTATTCAAATAGTTTTCAGCAATACCCATTATCTTGCCGAAATCATGTACTCCAACAATGATTACACCTCCCTGTTTATTCATAAAAGAACAAATTGATTGAAAAACCGAATCTGTCAATTCTGTAGTACAATTGCTAAACTCTACATAAGGATCGGTTCCATTAGCTATTATTTCCCTTATTTGTTTTTCATCCATTTTGAGTGAGTGTCTTCTCTATCTTATAATATATATTAAATCTATCTTTCAAATACTTCCATCTACACTGGAATTGACAGGGATTGATACATGCAACATTCCCTAAAACTATTATGGCATTAAAAATAAAAAACATATTTTTGCTCTTGACGTAAAAACTATAAGAGTATGCTATTGCCTGTATTTCGTCCTTAAAGATACAAAGTTTTTAAAAAAAGATAATAATTGTATTCAATATTATTATAAAAAGTTGGTGATGATAAATATTTTAAGCTTAATACCGGATTAGAAAATGGTATATATCTATCACCTTCCACTTAAAGCCATAACATCCAGTTATTCAATAAGAAATAGATGGAAGGTCTTCTTTCACAACTATAACTATGCTATCACTGCGGATCAAGCATTATAATTTGAAAAAATCATGTAATTCTACTTTTCTAAAATAAAAAGTTCAAAACCATTTTGTCATATCATTGATT
>DAMCDT010000022.1:0-21465 GCA_032058265.1 Tannerellaceae bacterium | reverse complement strand
AATATAGCATTCATAAATAATATTATTGGATTAAATTTAAACAGGTGATTAAGAAAACACTATATTTGACAATCGACCTTCTAAACCCAATTTATTATGAAACATGTTTATTTATTCATTTCTATGTTGGCAATTATATTGTCAACTTCCTGTGATAGTCAATCTAAATATAAATACGAAAGCGTTCCGAACGACCCGCTTCAAACCCGTATTTATACGTTAGAAAACGGATTGAAAGTGTATCTGTCTGTCAATAAAGACAAGCCGCGTGTACAAACTTTTATCGGTGTTCGTGTAGGAGCCAAAAACGATCCCGCAGAAACTACGGGGTTAGCTCATTATTTTGAACATTTAATGTTTAAGGGAACGAAGAACTTCGGTACTTCCGATTATGCTGCTGAAAAACCATTGCTCGACCAGATTGAAGCATTATTTGAAAAGCACCGTAATACGACAGATGAAGCCGAACGAAAAGCTATCTACGCCGAGATTGACAGTATTTCGCAGGAAGCTTCCAAAATAGCCATTCCAAATGAATATGATAAACTCATGAGTTCAATCGGCTCAAAAGGAACAAATGCTTTTACTTCTTATGATGTAACGGCATACATGGAAGATATACCGTCGAATGAAATTGAGAACTGGGCTATGATACAGGCCGACCGTTTCACGAATCCGGTAATAAGGGGATTTCATACAGAACTGGAAACAGTTTATGAAGAATACAACATGAGCCTTACCCGGGATGGCCGCAAGGTATACGAAACAATAAACAGCGCACTGTTTCCCCATCACCCATACGGAACGCAAACAGTAATCGGTACGCAGGAACACTTAAAGAATCCTTCCATTATTAATATTAAAAATTACTTCGATACTTATTATGTACCGAATAATATGGCTGTTTGTATGGTTGGCGATATCAATCCGGATGAAGTAATTGAAATAGTTGATAAATATTTTGGTTCGATGGAAAGCAAAGAACTCCCAGAACTGAAAACAGAACCCGAACAACCCATTCAGGAACCTATCGTTAAAGAAGTGGTCGGCCTTGAAGCCGCTAATGTAGCCATTGCTTATCGTTTACCTGCTGCCAATACGCAAGATGCTGCCATATTGGAATTTGTAGATTATCTGCTTACCAACGGAAAGGCCGGCTTGATCGACCTGAACCTGGTACAAAAGCAAAAAGTTTTACGGGCCGGAAGCTATACGAATCCAATGGCTGATTATAGTATTTTCCAAATGAACGGTACTCCAAAAGAAGGACAAACGTTGGAAGAAGTAAAAGACCTTTTACTCGAACAACTCGATATGCTGAAAAAGGGAGACTTTGAAGATTGGTTACTGGAAGCAGTTATTAATAATTTTAAACTGGAACAATATTATCAACGGCAAGAATATCAATATGGGGCTTTCATTCTATTAAATGCTTTTATTAATGATATGAACTGGAAAGACCAGGTGAATAAAATTGATTTCCAATCTAAACTAACCAAACAGGATGTAATGGACTTCTGCAATAAATACTTTAAAGATAATTATGTAGTTGTCTATAAAAGGGAAGGAAAACCCGACGACAAGAAGATTGACAAACCACAGATTACCCCTATTCCGACAAACCGCGATAACGAAAGTGAATTCCTTGCAAGTATAAAGGCTCGTGAGATTAAACCTATCGAACCTGTCTTTCTTGACTATTCCAAAGATTTATCTATATCGACTGTAAAGAATAATATACCGCTGCTTTATAAGCAGAATACCATCAATCCGCTTTTCTCTCTGTTTTATGTATTTGAAATGGGTAATAATCACGATAAGGTATTAGGAACAGCTTTCAATTATCTTAATTATTTAGGAACATCCACCAAGACGGCTGAAGAGATCAAAAGCGAACTTTATAAAATGGCTTGTTCTTTTAACGTGATGGCAACAAACGATCGTGTTTATGTATATGTAAGCGGATTAAACGACAACTTTGAGAAAGCTATGAGCCTGTTGGAAGAACGTCTTGCGGATGCCAAAGCAGATAAGGAAGCATACGACAATTTAGCAATGGACATACTTAAAAACAGGTCGGATGCTAAACTAAACCAGTATTCCAATTTTGGGCAATTGAATAGTTATGCTGTTTGGGGACCTAAATCTCCTTCTACCAATATTCTTACGGAAGCGGAATTGAAAAGTATGGATCCGGAAGAACTGGTCAAAAGAACGAAGAACCTGAAAAACATTGAACATAAGATCATGTATTATGGTCCGTTGACAGAAAAAAAAGTGGTGGAACTCGTTAATAAAAATCATGCTGTAGGTGAAATATTGCAACCTATTGCCGAACCCAGCAAGTTCGTTGAACAGTCAACTAGCGAAAACAGAGTATTGCTGGCTCACTATGATGCTAAACAGATCTATATGTCCATGCGTCATAAAGGAGATGGTTTTGATAAAGGAATTGAAGCAGACCGTACTTTATATAATACTTATTTCGGTCGTGGAATGAACAGCATTGTATTCCAGGAAATGCGTGAAGCCCGCGGATTGGCTTATTCGGCGTGGGCAGGATATGAACGTCCTGGTAAACCAGACCGTTCTTATTCCATCAATACATTTATTGCTACTCAAAATGATAAGATGAAAGAAGCGATCGATGCATTTAACAGTATATTAAATGACATGCCTGAATCGGAAAAAGCATTCGATATTGCTAAAGAAAGTATTTTAACGAACATCCGTACCGAACGTATTTTACGTGAAGACATATTATGGAACTATCTGGAAGCCCAGGAATTTGGTTATGATACCGATTCAAGGAAAGAACTATTTGAAAAGATTCCTAATATGACATTGAGCCATGTTAAGAATTTCCAGAGCAAATATATAAAAGATAAGCCTCTCACCTACTGTATCCTGGGAGATACAAAAGACCTGGATATGAAAACACTGAATGAAATCGGCAAAGTAACAATTCTTACCCAGGAAGAGATATTTGGATACTGATTCAGTTGACAAGTGACGGTTTACAGTTAACAATTAGATAAACACAGAATATAATCTTTAAGAAGGTTTATTCTGTGTTTATTTGTTTTTCTAAAATAATTGTCAACTGTCACTTGTCAACTATCAACTTGATAATTACTTTTGTAAAAAGAAAAAATCCTACTATGGCAAAAAAAGGAACTATATTAGTTGTTGATGATAATAAAGGAATACTTGCAGCGGTGCGGATGTTGCTGGAAGCTTATTTTAAGAAGGTAATAACACTAACTACCCCCAACCAGATCAATAATACGCTTCATGATGAAGAGGTTGATGTAATTTTATTAGATATGAACTTCTCCGCCGGTATTAATACAGGGAATGAAGGTTTGTATTGGCTTGCGGAAATCAAAAAAATGGATCCATCCCTTCAGGTGGTTCTTTTTACTGCTTATGCAGATATTGACCTGGCTGTTCGGGGTATTAAGGAAGGAGCTACAGACTTTATAGTAAAGCCATGGGATAATAATAAGCTTCTGGAAACCATCCAAAGCGCTTATGAGCTGAAAGTTGCAAACAAGAAAGGAACAGTTTTGCCTAGTAATAAACAAGTCGTTTCGAAAGAAAGCGGAATGTTCTGGGGAGAAAGTAATGCCATGCAGCAACTACGATCACTGATTGAAAAGGTGGCTCGGACAGATGCTAACATCCTTATTACCGGAGAAAACGGTACAGGGAAAGAAATGTTGGCCAAAGAAATACATTTACTCTCCAGCCGGAAGAAAGAAGCAATGGTTCCGGTGGATATGGGAGCAATTACGGAAACTTTATTCGAAAGTGAATTATTCGGACACGTCAAAGGAGCTTTTACAGACGCACGTACAGATCGTCCGGGAAAATTCGAAGCCGCCAATAATGGCACCTTGTTCCTGGATGAGATCGGAAACCTTTCTTACCATTTACAGGCGAAGTTATTAAACGCTTTGCAAAGCCGCAGCGTTGTCCGGGTAGGAAGTAACACGCCTATTCCAGTGAATATACGGTTGATTTCCGCAACGAACAGGGATTTGCAGGATATGGTAAAAAAAGAAATATTTCGGGAAGATTTATTATACCGAATAAATACAATTCATGTAGAGATACCGCCACTACGTGAACGGCCGGAGGATATCGTTCCTCTTTCGGAGATATTCCTTTCGAAATATTCAAACATTTACAGTAAACCGTTATTGAAATTGAGCGAAAAAGCTAAGGAAAAGCTTAAATCACAGTCATGGTACGGAAATATCCGGGAATTGCAGCATACCATTGAGAAAGCCGTAATTATATCCGAAAGCGATATCTTGGAAGCTAACGACTTCGAGCTTCCCCGTAAAAAGGAATCTCCGTCAAACGAAGCAACTACACTGGAGGAAATGGAATACAATATGATTAAGAATGCCATGGATAAATACAATGGTAATCTGTCATTGGTTGCAAGCCAGTTAGGCATCTCACGCCAGACATTATATAATAAGATAAAGAGATACGAGCTATAATGATCAAAGGTTTCTTAGATAGTCTGACCTTCCGTCTATCGTTATTGCTGGCGCTTACCGCCATAGCAACTTACTTTACTTTACAGCATAACTGGTTTTGGTTTACTATTACCATTCTCTGCTGGCTTCCGTCTCTACAATTGATCAGGAAATTATACAGGCGGAATGCACAGAAGGTTGCTTTCATGTTCGATGCCATCGATAATGCAGACTATGCCTTTAAATATGCTACCAGCGGACGATTCTCAAACGATAGACTGGTAAATAATTCACTCAACAGGATCACTAAAATACTTTTCCAGGCGAAAGCGGATGCTATTCAAAAAGAAAAATACTATGAATTGATTATGAATAGCATAACGACCGGTATTATCGTAGTTGATGATAAAGGATATATCTACCAAACCAATAATGAAGCTTTAAGGCTATTGGGACTTTCGGTCTTCACACATACAAAACAATTAAGAAGAATAGATGAAGGGCTTGAAAGCCTTATACTAAATATCCAGCCGGGAGATAAGCATCAGACAACTTTCACGAACGAACGCGGAATAGTCCACCTCTCAATCCGCGTATCAGAAATGACATTACAGGATAAACATGTGCGGATCATTGCTATTAATGATATCAACAGTGAATTGGATGATAAGGAAATCGATTCATGGATACGGCTAACAAGAGTATTGACGCATGAGATAATGAACTCGATCACTCCTATTACCTCCTTAAGCGATACCCTGTTATCTATACATGGAGACGCAAATAAAGAAATCCGCAATGGGCTTGATGTTATCAGTACCACAGGTAAAAGCCTTATTTCTTTTGTAGAATCTTACCGTAAATTCACCCATATACCGGAACCTCATCCTTCTTTGTTCTATGTGCGTAAGTTTTCAGAGCGTATGGTTGAGCTGGCAAAACATCACAACAATTACCCCAATATCACAGTTAATATAAATGTGGAGCCGGACGACTTAATTGTGTATGCAGATGAAAACCTGATCAGCCAGGTGGTACTTAACTTATTAAAGAACGCCATGCAGGCGATTGGTAAAGAACAGCAGGACGGATTGATTGAAGTTAAAGCATACTGCAATGAAGAAGAAAGTGTATTTATTGAAATTAGTAATAACGGACCAACCATTCCTCCGGAAGAAGCGGAGCATATATTCATACCTTTCTTCACAACAAAAGAAGGCGGAAGCGGCGTCGGATTATCTATATCACGCCAGATTATGCGCCTCTCAGGTGGAAGCATCACATTAAAAAGTTCACCAGCGACACAAAAAACAACTTTTATATTGACATTTCCTTAAGCAAAGAACTTTTTGAAAAGATTAAAGATTAACCATAGTCCGCGCTCCGGTGCGTTAGATTTATTAAAATACATTGGCCCTGGGCTCTTAGTCACCGTTGGCTTTATTGATCCGGGCAATTGGGCGACCAACCTGGCTGCCGGTGCTTCTTTTGGCTATGCATTATTATGGGTTGTAACCTTTTCGTCTATTATGTTGATCATTATACAGCATAATGTAGCTCATTTGGGAATAGTCACCGGACTTTGCCTTGCAGAAGCAACTACCAAATACATTCCAAAGAAATTAAGTAAACCTATCTTGACTTCCGCTATGCTGGCCAGTATATCGACATCTTTGGCTGAAGTATTGGGTGGTGCCATTGCTCTCAGAATGCTATTCGGCTTACCCATTAAAATTGGAGCCACCATTGTTACCATTGTATGCGTGAGTATGTTACTTACAAATACTTATAGCAAAATAGAACGTTGGATCATCACGTTTGTTTCCATTATCGGATTGTCCTTTTTATATGAATTATCACTAGTTAATGTAAGTTGGACGGAAGCAGCTAAGGGTTGGATCAAACCTTCCTTTCCTGAAAACTCCATCTTAATTATTATGAGCGTGCTGGGAGCTGTAGTGATGCCCCATAATTTATTCCTTCACTCGGAAGTAATTCAGAGCCGGGAATGGAATTTAGAAGATGATGCTGTTATTCATAAACAATTAAAGTATGAATTCCTCGATACTTTATTTTCCATGGTAATAGGATGGGCTATCAATTCGGCCATGATCATTCTTGCTGCCGCTACCTTCTTCAAAGAGAATATTGTCGTGGATGAGTTGGAGCAGGCGCAACATCTTTTAACGCCATTGGTAGGAAACAATGCAGGTGTTATCTTTGCTGCGGCTTTATTGTTGGCAGGTGTTTCATCCACTGTAACATCAGGTATCGCAGGAGCTTCGATATTTGCCGGCTTTTTCGGGGAAGCCTACCATCCGAAAGATATTCATTCAAAATTGGGAATGCTGCTTTCTTTTATACCTGCCCTTCTTATTATTTTCCTTATTGGCGATCCATTTAAAGGATTAATATTATCACAGATGCTGCTAAGTATTCAACTTCCTATTACTGTATTTACACAAGTATATCTCACTTCCAATAAAAAAGTGATGGGTAAATATGTCAATACCCGTTCAACGACTATCATTCTTATGGTGCTAGGGACATTGGTTACACTGCTGAATGTCGCTCTTTTAATCAGCCTGTTTTAATATCAAAATCAACGTACATGATTCTTTTATCCGATGTACATTATTTTTATTTCCACGTACATCATTTTTATTATTTATTATCTAAAAAAGTGAACAGACGATAATAGCATTTAATCTCTCTTCGCATAAGTAAAAAAATAACTACATTTGCACTTTATAAAGAATATAACTTTAATAATATGAGTGATATCAAAACCAATGAAGATGAAGGAAAAAAAAGCCTGAACTTTATTGAAGTGTTTGTTGAAAAAGACCTGGCTGAAGGAAAGAACAATGGAAAAGTTCAAACACGTTTTCCGCCCGAACCGAACGGCTATTTACATATTGGACATGCCAAAGCCATCTGTCTCAACTTCGGAATAGCTGAAAAATATAACGGTATCTGTAATCTGCGCTTTGACGACACTAATCCGGTAAAAGAAGATGTGGAGTATGTCGATTCTATCATGGAAGATATTCAATGGTTAGGCTTCCAATGGAACGAGGTATTTTATGCTTCAGATTATTTCCAGCAACTATTTGATTTTGCTATCCAACTTATTAAAGAGGGAAAGGCCTACGTTGACGAACAAAAGGCGGAAGTTATTGCCCAACAAAAAGGAACTCCTTCTCAACCGGGGATTGAAAGCCCTTACAGGAACAGGCCGATTGATGAAAACTTAGACCTTTTCCTTCGTATGCAAGCCGGAGAATTTGAAGAAGGAAGCATGATACTTCGTGCGAAGATCGATATGGCTTCTCCAAATATGCATTTCCGCGACCCGATCATGTACCGCATAATAAAAGGGCATCCGCATCATCGTACCGGAACACAATGGAAAGTTTACCCGATGTATGACTTCGCACATGGGCAGAGCGACTTCTTTGAAAGAGTGACGCACTCCTTATGTACACTTGAGTTCGAAGTACACCGCCCGCTATATGATTATTTCATTGATTTATTGGTTACAGACGACAATTACCGTCCGCGGCAAATAGAATTCAACCGCTTGAATCTTACCTATACTGTAATGAGTAAACGTAAATTACTTCAACTGGTGAAAGAAGGATTGGTAACCGGATGGGATGATCCACGTATGCCTACTATCAGCGGTTATCGCCGCCGGGGATATACTCCGCAGGCTATCCGTAACTTTGTTAATAAGATAGGTTATACCAAATACGACGGAACGATAGACGTAGCTTTGTTGGAACATACTATCCGTGAAGACTTGAATGTAAGAGCGCCTCGTGTTTCAGCTGTATTAGATCCGGTTAAACTGGTTATTACTAACTATCCCGAAGGAAAGGTGGAAATGATGGAAACAATTAATAATCCTGAAGACCCTTCAGCCGGAACACATGAGATTACTTTCACACGCGAATTATATATTGAACGGGATGACTTCATGGAAGATGCTCCAAAGAAATACTTTCGAATGACGCCCGGACAGGAAGTTCGTTTGAAAAGCGCCTATATAGTGAAGTGTACAGGAGTAAAGAAGAATGCTTCGGGAAAAATAGAAGAAATATATGCTGAATATGATCCGATGACTAAAAGCGGTATGCCAGAAAGTAACCGGAAAGTAAAAGGTACGTTACATTGGGTGTCTGCCGAACATAGCTTAACGGCTGAAGTCCGTTTGTATGACAGATTGTTCATTTCAGAGAATCCTTTGGAAGAAAAAGATAAAGATTTTCTTGAACTATTGAACCCCAATTCATTATCTGTCCTTACCAATTGTAGGGTAGAAATGGAACTACAACACGCAAAGCCATTAGATCATTTCCAGTTCCAGCGTATTGGATATTTCAACCTGGATCCGGATAGTAAAGATGGCCATTTGATTTTCAACCGTACGGTATCCTTGAAAGATACATGGAGTAAGGTGAAAGACAAAGTGTAATATTAAAATTAACGAATGAAAAAAGAGGATGCATCAAAGCTGTTGGAACGTTATCTGACTGCCCGAAAAGAAGGAAAAGAGCCCTATTTTGACGCAGACGAGATAGACTTTCTATTGGATAGCTTTGAAGAAGATGAAGATTTCACACATTACGAAGGAGTCTTAAAGCTTGGCTTAAGGCTTCATCCGATGAGTAATGACCTGAAAGTAAGAAAAAGCAAATTCCTTTTATATAACGAAGAATATCAGAAAGCCCTGAATGTGGTTGAAAGCATAGCAGAAAGCAACAATCAGGACTTAGACATGATACGTCTTGAATGTTACTGTACCCTCAACCAATATAGTAAAGCTATCGAATTCAGTGATGGACTGATAAACGATAAATGCGATTATCTGGAAGAAATCTTCGAATTTGTCGCTCCTATATTAAGCGATCTGGATATGAAAGCCGAAGCCCTCGATTTCATTGACCGTGGTCTGCTATTATTTCCTAATAATCCGATTCTTAAAGACGAACTTTGCTATATTCATGAACTAAACGGTAATTTTGACGAGGCTATCCGTATTTGTAATGAGTTGATTGATAAAGACCCTTATTCGTATGAATACTGGTTTACATTAGGACGTTTATATTCTCTTACAAACGACTTTGATAAAGCAATCGAGTCTTTCGATTTTGCCCTTACATGCGATGACTCTGATATGGAACTGATGACATTGAAAGCCTATTGTCTCTTCATGAACGAAAACTATAAGAAAGCCATTGAAGTCTATACGGAAATCGCATCGGATGAAGAATCTGCGGAACGAATAAAACCATTAATGGCTGAATGTTATATTAAGTTAGAGAATTTCGAAGAAGCTTACCTTCTGCTAAAAGATATCATTCAAAAGAAAGGCGATTCACTTGAAGCGTCTACATATATTAACTTTATACGTTGCTGTGTAGAGACAGATCGTGAAAGGGAAGCTTCCCAAACTCTCATTAAAGCGGCAGACCTGTTTCCTGACAATGTTCGTGTTTTATCCTTATTAGCCCTCACTTATCTGGAAAACGGTAAAGAAGATCTAGCGTTGTCTGTCACTGATAAGATATTCAAACAACTGGATCAGATAAACGATAAACAAACGGATGATTGTCTGAAACTCCTCCAAAAAGGACAAAGCCTGTTCATGAAGGGTGAAATTCAAAAAGCATTAAAATACTACAAAAAAATACTACAGATCAATCCTCAGATGCCGTTTATGCACTTTCATATAGCAATGGCATACTTTACATTGGGAGATATGGAACTATTCAATAAACATTTCTCGAAAATCTCCAAAAAGGAACTTGCTGAATACCTGAAAACAAATAAAGGAGTCTTTAATTCAAAGTTCCTTAACAAGGAAGAAAAGCACATAGCTCCTGAAGATCTGACTAAAGAATATCTCAAAAATAAAGATAACAACAATTAATCATGAACAGAAGTCTGAAAGACTACGGTCTCTTAGTGTTAAAAGGGATGGGAATGGGCGCTGCGGACGTTGTGCCGGGTGTGTCCGGAGGAACCATAGCATTCATCGTCGGAATATATGAAGAGCTGATCGAATCTATCAAAAGCATAAACGGAGCATCCTTAAAATTACTTTTTACAGGAAAGATTGCTGCTTTCTGGAAAGCTATTAATGCTAATTTCCTGCTTTCCATTGTTCTTGGTATTGCAATAAGTATCTTTTCCCTGGCAAAGGTCATTACTTTTTTACTTATTAATCATCCGATATTGGTATGGGCATTCTTCTTTGGATTGGTTCTTGCCTCTACAATATTTGTAGCAAAGGATATTAAAAAATGGGATTGGAAAACTATTTTATGTTTTGCCGTTGGAGCCGTTGTCGCTTTCTTTATAACCGTTGCTACGCCAGCCGAAACACCCAACGGGCTTTGGTTTATTTTCCTTTGCGGGGCAATCGCTATTTGTGCAATGATACTACCCGGTATCTCAGGTAGTTTTATTTTAGTTTTGTTAGGGAAATACTTCTATATTATGGAAGCTGTTAAGAACCTTGACATTGTTATAATGCTCGTTTTTATTTGTGGGGCGCTTATCGGTATTACTTCCTTTTCAAGGGTTTTGTCATATACCCTTCATAAATTCCACGATGTAACGATTGCTGTTTTAGCCGGTTTTATGCTTGGATCGCTTAATAAGGTGTGGCCCTGGAAAGAAACGGTTGAAACATTTGTTGACCGTCATGGAGTAACCAAACCATTAGTTGAAAGTAATATTCTACCCGACCAGTTAATTTGGCAGGGAATTGGCTTGATGGTCATCGGATTTGCACTTGTCTATTTCCTTGAGAAGCTTTCTGCAAAAGAATCAAAATAAGTAGTTTTTCTGTCAAATAGTTCTTGTTTCATTGGAGAAAATAATATAGATTTGTGACTTTGATAGCAAATTGTCAAAAAGTAAATCTAATATTATCAATATCGTGAATAAGGAGAATGAAGAAAAGATAAGCGGACTTCCGGAGAATGCTTATCGTGAACTGAAAGAAGGCGAAGAGTACAAACCGCTCATGTCGCCATACAAACAATACCGCGAAGTTACCTCTTGGTCTGTATTCTGGGGATTGGTTATGGCTGTCATCTTCAGTGCTGCAGCAGCTTACTTAGGCCTAAAAGTCGGACAGGTATTCGAAGCTGCCATTCCCATAGCCATCATCGCCGTAGGTCTATCAAATGGTTTTAAGCGTAAAAACGCACTCGGTGAGAATGTAATGATCCAATCTATCGGAGCCAGTAGCGGCGTTATTGTCGCCGGGGCGATCTTTACCCTTCCGGCCATCTATATTCTCCAGGATAAATATCCCGACATTTCCGTTAATTTCTTTGAAGTATTTATGAGTTCCCTGCTGGGAGGTATCCTCGGAATACTATTACTTATTCCATTTCGTAAGTATTTTGTTTCCGATATGCATGGCAAATATCCTTTCCCCGAAGCAACCGCTACTACGCAAGTATTGGTATCAGGTGAAAAAGGAGGTAATCAGGCCAAACCATTGATCTTTGCCGGTTTGATCGGAGGCGTCTATGATTTTATAGTCGCAACCTTTGGATGGTGGAACGAAGTCATCACCACCCGGATGGTTGGAGTCGGTGAAATGTTGGCGGATAAAGCAAAAGTTGTCTTTAAGGTAAACAGTGGAGCCGCCGTTTTAGGACTGGGATATATTATCGGTTTAAAATACTCTCTGATTATCTGTGCCGGTTCATTCCTTGTTTGGTTGATTATCATTCCTTTGCTTTCCGCTTTCTTCGGAAGTGAAGTGCTGACATTGGGCAATGATGCAATCACAACAACTGTCGGAAGTATGACACCCGAGCAGATATTTACCACCTATGCCCGTCATATAGGTATCGGAGGTATTGCAACTGCGGGAGTTATCGGTATTGTTAAATCATGGGATATTATCAAAGGAGCAGTAGGCCTTGCCGCCAAAGAACTGAAAGGCAAAGGAGGAGGACAAGTACAGTCTGAGGAATTACGTACGCAAAAAGACTTGTCGATGAAGATTATCGCAATCGGTATTTTTGCCACTTTAGTAGTAACTTTCCTTTTCTTCTATTTTGGCGTTCTCGATAACTGGTTCCAGGCATTAGTCGGCTTATTAATTGTTGGCATTATTGCTTTCCTCTTTACAACTGTAGCGGCAAATGCCATTGCTATCGTAGGAACAAATCCTGTTTCGGGAATGACGTTAATGACGCTGATCCTGGCTTCGATCATACTTGTGGCCGTTGGTCTGAAAGGTCCGGCAGGAATGGTTTCCGCTTTGATAATCGGCGGTGTTGTTTGTACAGCCCTTTCGATGGCAGGCGGATTTATCACTGACCTGAAGATAGGATATTGGCTGGGAAGTACACCGGCAAAACAACAAACCTGGAAATTCCTCGGCACATTAGTTTCCGCGGCAACTGTAGGTGGAGTGATCCTGATACTCAACCAAACATACGGATTTACAAGCGGACAGTTAGCAGCTCCGCAAGCGAATGCCATGGCTGCTGTTATCGAACCGTTAATGAGTGGCGCCGGAGCACCCTGGATATTATACGGAATCGGCGCCGTATTAGCAATCATTTTAAACTTCTTCAAGATACCTGCGTTGGCATTTGCTTTAGGAATGTTCATTCCTCTTGAATTGAATACGCCTCTGCTTATTGGTGGAGCGGTAAGCTGGTATGTAAGTACCCGCAGCAAGGATCAGGCTGTTAACACTGCCCGTCTTGAAAAAGGTACATTAATTGCTTCCGGATTTATTGCCGGTGGCGCCTTGATGGGTGTGGTTAGTGCAGCGTTACGTTTTGGAGGAATTAATTTAGTCAATGAAGAATGGTTAAATAACAATATGTCTGAAGTATTGGCACTTGTTATGTATTTAGGACTAATTGCTTACCTGGCCTACAATTCATTGAAGACGAAAAAAGAATAAACCGATATCTTAAACGCCATTTGAAACTAAATATTTTGACCAATGGAAGCACCTGTAGTAAATGTCGGTATAATGGCAGCAAAAGCTGTTTCATTTATATTTACGGACGAGTACGTGCATACAGAAAGCGGTGACTTTCTGATAGGTGAACAACGTGCCCTTTTTGTGAACGGAAATATTTTATTCAACGGAAAGTTATACAAAGAGCTTTTCTTTGAACCCACAACCAAGACTGCTTCTTTCCATCTGAAATCCGTAACAATAGGGATGGACTTTCATTGGCAACGGGAAGAAGACCAGCAATTTCACGGAGCGTTAAATCTGGTAAGAGGCGAAAAGGCTCTCGTCGTTATCAACCAGGTAGATCTAGAAGAATACCTGACAAGTGTGATATCTTCTGAGATGAGTGCGACGGCTTCGGTTGAATTTCTTAAAGCACATGCCGTTATCTCCCGTAGCTGGTTGATGGCCCAAATGAGCAAAAACCTGTCTCTCACCAATAAAGACAAGGAAACTTATCAAAGTACGCATCTGACAGGAGAAGAGTTAATCCGCTGGTATGACAGGGAAGACCACGACATTTTCGATGTTTGTGCCGACGACCATTGCCAGCGTTACCAGGGAATCACCCGTATTTTTACGCCGTTAGTCATTGAAGTGGTACATGAAACAAGGGGAGAAATATTGGTTCAGGGCGATGAAATCTGCGATACCCGTTTCTCTAAATGTTGCGGTGGCGTAACAGAAAAGTTCGAGAATGTATGGGAGCCCGTCCCACACTCTTACCTGACTTCTTTACGGGACAGCGAAGAAACCGCTTATCCCGACCTGACAATTGAAGCGGAAGCGGAGAAATGGATACGTGCCTCTCCCGAATCTTTCTGTAATACTTCGGATAAAAAGATATTATCCCAGGTATTAAATACATACGACCAGGAAACAACCGACTTTTATCGTTGGAAGGTTTCCTATACCCAAGAAGAAATTTCCGACCTTATCTGCACAAAAACAGAAATGGACTTTGGTAAAATCATCGACCTGATCCCTGTAAAAAGAGGCTCATCCGGACGCATTGAAAAGCTTACTATTGTAGGAACCAAACTGACATTTTCTATTGGTAAAGAACTGGAAATCCGCCGGATGTTATCAGAATCACATCTGTATAGTTCCGCTTTCGTGGTGGATAAAGAAGATATTATCGATACGGTTCCGCAACGTTTTATCTTAACCGGAGCGGGATGGGGACACGGAGCCGGCTTATGCCAGATCGGAGCTGCGGTCATGGGCTCGCAAGGATACGACTACAAACAAATACTGGCACATTATTTCCCCGGAACTACCATAGAACGTAGATATTGAAAAACATCGGGCATCTACTCAAAACAATACAATGTATGTTTTAAAAGTATACAATGTCTTCAGAAAAAGGATGCGACGTTTTAGTAAAAAGGATGCGATGTTTTGAAAGAAAGTTCGTTATGTTTTTATTAAGAACAGGACGTTAGCAAAATAAATTAGCTAACGTCCCGTTTTTTTTCGGAAGCATCCTGATTTTTTTTGCTCACTAACGGTTTGGATTATATTATAAACAGGCTCTTCTAAGTATTTTATTAACTTTGTCGCTTCAAGAAAGCAAACTTCAGCATGAGTAGTTACATCATCCTATTTATTATAGCTGCCTACTTTGGATTATTACTATTGATCTCCTTTTTCACCAGCCGTAAAAACAGTGGGAACGAGGCTTTTTTTTTAGGTAACCGTACATCTCCCTGGTTTATAGTTTCGATAGGAATGATAGGCACTTCGTTATCGGGCGTCACGTTTGTTTCCGTCCCGGGGATGGTACGCAGCGTCGATATGACCTATATGCAGACTGTTTTCGGTTTCTTTTTCGGTTATATCCTGATTGCTAAAGTGCTGCTTCCTTTATATTATAAGCTACAACTCACCTCCATCTATTCATACCTTGAAGGGCGCATAGGAAAACGAAGTTATAAAACGGGAGCTTCTTTTTTCCTGTTATCCAAAATCGTCGGAGCAGCCGCACGGCTCTACCTGGTTGTCCTGATCCTGCAAACATACGTTTTTAGTACATGGAATATTCCTTTTGGAGTAACCGTTACCATCAGCATTTTGCTTGTCTGGCTATATACCTACCGAAGCGGTATTAAAACGATTGTATGGACAGATACACTCCAGGCCCTTTGTCTGATTGCTATGCTTGTTGTTATTATCTGGAAGGTCAAAGACGTAATGGGGTTGGATTTAGGAGGAATGGTACAAACATTGGCAGACAGCCCTCACTTCCGCATATTTGAATTTAACGACTGGCACAGCACCCAGCATTTTGCCAAACAGTTTTTCAGCGGGATATTTATCACCATCGTAATGACAGGGCTCGATCAAGATATGATGCAAAAGAACCTTTCATGCAAAAGCCTCAAAGATGCTCAAAAAAATATGTACACGTACGGCTTTGCTTTCACGCCTGTAAATTTCCTATTCCTGTCGTTAGGTGTCTTACTACTTACTTTGGCATCCCGGCAAAATATACCATTGCCGCCACTTAATGATGATATATTGCCTATGTTCTGTACATCAGGTATATTAGGAAATTCCATATTGATATTCTTTACCATTGGAATCATTGCCGCGGCATTCAGTAGCGCAGACTCGGCATTGACGGCTCTTACCACTTCCTTTTGCATCGATATATTAGGAATTGAAAGGGAAGAGGCTAAAAAAGCAAAACGAATCCGTTTAAAAGTGCATTTATTGATCTCAATTTTATTTATCATCATTATCTTTACATTTAAGGCGCTTAACAACCGGAGTATAATAGATGCTATATATATGATCGCTTCGTATACTTACGGACCGCTGCTGGGGTTATTCATCTTTGGCCTCTTTACAAAAAAACAGCCTAAAGATAAATTTGTACCTTATGTGTGTATTGCCTCTCCTCTTATATGTTTTACATTAGATTATATGGTAAAGCAATATACAGGATATGTATTTAGTTATGAAATGCTGATGATCAACGGAGCTATTACCTTTGGGGGATTATGGATGTTAAGTTCCCGCAAAACTATTAAAGATAAAAGTTAAAAACATGGATATAAAGAGCGCAGAATTTGTAATCAGCAATACGGATGTTGCTAAATGCCCGGAGGGTAAACGTCCAGAGTATGCTTTCATCGGACGAAGCAATGTCGGCAAATCTTCCCTTATTAATATGCTGACCAATAAGAAAGGACTGGCTATGACTTCTCAAAAGCCGGGGAAAACGCAGCTTATCAATCACTTTATCATTAATGATGACTGGTATCTGGTTGACCTTCCCGGATATGGTTATGCGCAACGGGGCAAGCAAGGCAGGGAAAATATACGCCGGATTATTGAAGATTATATATTGGAACGCGAACAACTCACCAATCTTTTCGTGTTACTCGATTGCCGTCATGAGCCACAGAAGATAGACTTAGAATTTATGGAATGGCTGGGTGAGAACGGTATTCCTTTCTCTATTATTTTTACCAAAACGGATAAAATCAGTTTCAGCCGCCGGCAGGAAAATTTTAAGATATATCAAAATAAGCTGTTGGAGACATGGGAAGAACTGCCTCCTATCCTATTTTCTTCGTCAGAGAAGAAAGAAGGCCGCGAAGAAATACTGAATTATATTGATGGAATAAACAAAACACTCTAACAAACGAACGGTGAAGTCGAAGAAAAAACAAATCAAGGATCTTTGGAAGATTGCATTCAACGATTCGGATAAGTTCATACGTTTATACTTTAAGCTGGTCTACAAAGACGAGAACGCCCTGGTGATTGATGAAGACGGACGGGTAGTTTCCGCCTTACAAATGATACCTTACACCATGACCTATTACGGAGAGGAAATATCCGTTGCTTATATATCAGGCGCCTGTACTCTACCTTCCGAGCAGGGAAAAGGGTTAATGACGAAGTTGTTGCACAATGCCTTTGAGGAAATGCGCCGGAGGAATATTGCCGTAACCGCATTGATCCCTGCTGAAAAATGGCTTTTCGACTACTATCGTAAACAAGGATATACCGAAACGTTTGAATATTCCATGAAAGTGTACACCCGTCATGAGTATATTGAACCGGAAAGAGACTTGCGTGTGACTCAGGTAGAAGACCCAGATCCCGTTGTTTATTCTTATTTCGACCGTAAACTACGGGAACGTCCGGCAGGCATCCTCCATTCGATAGAAGACTTCAACGTAATACTCGAAGATTTTAAACTATCAAAAGGACGTTTATTTGTTGCATACAATTACCTGAAAGAACCGGTAGGTATCAGCTTCGTATTACCGCCTGACAAGTGCAATACACCCAAAAGTGTCCTGGTCAAAGAAATTCTATATGATGACGAACGTGTGAAAAAGCATCTTTTGTATGAATCAACCAGAAAGTTCAAAGTACCAAAAGCTGTTTACCGTATCCCCTTTAAAGATAGTTTAATCACTTATCCATTCGGCATGGCTCGCGCTATGGATACTGATAGGCTGATAAAAATATGGACAAAGAACCATCCGGATAGTAAGATATCTACCGATAAAATGCGCAACATGGATATTCAAACATTGACAAGTCATCTGTTTGATTATGAAAATAAAATGGCTTATATGAGTTTGATGCTTGACTAAAGATCCGGATTAATTGTCAAGTCCATAAGCTTTTAATTTATTATAGAGTGTTTTCCTGTCGATACCCAGTAAGCGGGCAGCGCTCGATTTATTGTTACCTGATTCCTGAAGCGCTTTTATGATCAGTTCCTTCTCATGTTGTTCATTTCTCAAATGAATGCTTTCACTGACGGGTTGAGTAACCGTGGTTATCTCTTCCGGTAAGTCTTTCAGCGTGATATAATCCCCGGTTGCTAACAAAGTGGCATACTTGATAGCATTCTTCATTTGCCTCAAATTACCCGGCCACGGATAGGATTCCAATAGATGTAATGTTTCGGGATCAAAACCTTTGATAGACTTCTTTAATTCCTTATTAGCGCTTTGCTGGAAATGATTGACAAATAATAAAATATCCTCTTTCCGTTCTTTTACATCAGGGATGCGGATGGTAAATTCATTGATGCGGTGATACAAATCTTCTCTGAAATCTCCTTTTTCAATAGCTAATCGCAAATTCTCATTAGTAGCGGATACTAATCGTACATCTGTCGCTGTTTCCTGATTACTACCAATCGGCTTTACCTTACGTTCCTGCAATGCACGAAGTAATTGTACTTGTACATCATAAGTAAGATTACCAATTTCATCCAGAAAGATAGTTCCACCATGTGCTGCTTCAAATGCACCTGTCTTGTTATCAATGGCTCCTGTGAACGAACCTTTAATATGCCCGAAAAATTCAGAAGCCGCCAGGTCTTTGGGAATAGCGCCGCAATCCACTGCAACAAAAGGGCCGTTCTTACGATCACTTAATTCATGAATTCGCCGGGCGACGTATTCTTTCCCCGTTCCGCTGGAGCCCATTAATAAAACAGACATGTCTGTTGGAGCTACAAGCCTCACATGTTCAAACATTTGTTTGGACACTAAACTTTTCCCCTCTATATAATCAGTCTCATTTGATTTCTTGTCACTATTAGGTGATGGTATCCTGATACATTCATTTATCTTCACTAATAAATCATCAGGATTTAACGGTTTGGCTATATAATCGGATGCACCAAGTTTGATGGCTTGAACGGCTGTTTGGATTTCCGCATAACTCGTCATCATGATAAAAGGTATGGATTGGTTAGATTCCTTTATCAATTTAAGCAAATCAATACCGTCTCCATCAGGAAGCCGTAGATCGGATAAGATTAAGTGATAATCGTTTGAAGCAATCTCTTTCCTGGCATCTTCTACCGAAGCAACCGTTTTAACTTCAAATTTTTTCTTCCGCAACCAGGTAGAAAGCATCAGAGCAAAAGTAATATCATCTTCCAGAATAAGAATCGATGCCATGTTTTAGTATATATCTATTACAAAGGTAATACAATAAATTATATAAGTTATAACAATCAGTGTGTACTTAATGTGTAAATATACTAACGAAAACTATAAAAGATTGTTTGTAATTATAAAAGAGCCTAAAACTCACAAGATATATTTTATTACATCAGGTAAGTTTTAGGCATGAATCTGTAACATTCTTTATCTATATTTAATAGATAATAGTATGAACATATTGGATAGGGTCAGTTTTTACTTAATACAAACGTAAAAGAATAATCTTATCGGATATGTCAATTATGTACATTTTTCTTACAACAATGTTTCATTTGGCATCAGCACATGTTAAAATAATTGAGGTAAATTCATGTAAAATTCTTTCTTAAATAATCAACAATGGTATATTTTTCAATGCAAATGATTCGTAATTGAAAGATTTGTTGTAAATTTACGATTACAATAATGTAATTACCATGAAAAAAACCCTACATATTTTTTTTCTATTTTTCTTAATATGCCATTCTATTTATCCTGCATATCCGGAAATGCAGGATATGATTACAAATCTTTTTACTACTGAAAGCGGATTATCAAGCACTAAAGTAACATGTATTTTACAAGAGAAAAGAGACTTCCTATGGATTGGAACGGAAGACGGATTAAATAAATTCGACGGATATGATTTTACTGTCTATAAAAAAATAACCGGAGATTCTTTATCAATCAAAAGCAACCATATTACAGCATTATACCAGGATTCTAAAGAACGTTTATGGGTAGCAACCATCGAGGGATTAGAATACTATGACTTCGCATTGGATGGATTTATCAACGTATCATTAAATCAACCTGATAATATTATTAAGAATAACCAATGTACTGATATAGCAGAAGACAATAATGGGAATCTATGGTTCGCCGTATCCGGATACGGTGTATTATGTTATTCGTCTGATACGGAAGAGAGTTACTTATTCTCATATTCACCAACAGATTCAGCAAATTCGATATGCAGTAATTACATTAGGTCTATTGCACAGGATAAAAAGGGAAACATCTGGTTTGCATCTCAGGATAATGGTTTATCCATATATGATCCGAAAACTAAAACTTTCAATAACTACAATACGGATAATAACAGTTTACCTAGTAATGCTATTTTTCATCTTTCCCTCCTCAGTAATGGAAATATGCTGATCTCTACATTACGAGGAGGTCTTGTGATTTATGATACTGATAAAGATGAATTCATTTCATATCCAAATATTTTTAATACACCTTCCACCCGTTCGATCTTCTGTGCTATCGAGGATAAGGAAGGAGAAATACTTGTAGGTACGGAAGGAGGTGGAGTTCTTATATTCGATCCGGCAAAAAAGGAGTTGAGACAACATCCCACATTTAAAGAATATTCCGAATTAATAGGCGATACAAAAGTCCATTGCCTGAATAAAGGAAACTTTAATTATTTATGGGCGGGATTGAGTTACAGAGGGGTGTTTGTAGTCGGCTATGAAAAAAGCGGATTTAAAACATTAAGAAAAATAAACCATGAACCAAATTCCCTAAATTATGGCGCAGTAACAAGTATTACCACAGACCAGGAACAGAACATCTGGATAGCAACCGACGGTGGAGGATTAAATCGTTATGATCCTTCATCCAGAAAATTTACACACTTTACTTACGATCCCCAAAATACAAATACAATTTCAGATAATGCTGTGGTAAGTGTTTTATGTGATAGTAAAAACCGGATCTGGGCTGGTACCTACACCGGAGGTTTATGCCTTTTGAATAAAAACACAGGTACTTTTACCCGTTTCAGATATGATGAAAATGATCCCAACGGCTTACAGTCTGATTACATTAAGGATATTAAAGAAGACAAACGAGGTTTTTTATGGTTAGGAACAAATGGTGGAGGTTTAACCCGCTTTGATACGGAAAAAAATACTTTCCGAACATATCGGAGTGCTGAAAACAGGGGTTTGGTAAATGATTACATAGTTATTCTTTTCATTGA
>DAMCDT010000021.1:20665-21570 GCA_032058265.1 Tannerellaceae bacterium | reverse complement strand
CATCAGTTGGGAAATATAAAAATGTTGTTCATATACCATTGATTTATCCCGTTCACCATTAGGTGTCAATGTATAGAACGTAAGATAACTGCGGAAACGTAAAGGCGTATTATCCACATTAAAATTCATTATATGAACGTTCTTTATCGCTCCGTCATTCATAACTAATTTCTGTTTTGTGTATTTATCCTTGGGTATTTGTTCAAAAGAGAGATTAGCCAATGTCAAAGGAGTGGCGGTAATTGTCGATTTAGGAGGAATAAAAGCAATGCCTTCGGGGGTTGCGTATGAAATATCCGAATTACTATAATCAATGGGAGCTGCCAAATAGTCTCTATAAGTATAAGTAGAATTATGAACATTCCCCCTGTTTGAATTATTCCGGTTTGAATAACCGGCTATTCCATCCTCCACGATCAGCGCCGATTGTTTCCAATCCAAAAACAAAGGTTTATCCGTTTTATTATATATCGATATCCCAATAGGCAGATTCTCTCCATAAAAACAATACATAATGCTTACACGGTTATCTTCCTGTACAAAATCACCATTATCCATCTTTCTGACTTTTGTATTGTCTGAGTTGATGGTCGAATAATAATAAGTCGAACAAGAATTGAAACTAATCAAAAATACTAAATATAATATGAAATTTATTAGCTTTCTCATAACATTCCTATTTTAGAGCTTTCTTACACCCATTCAAAGATATAAAAATCACTTATGAAAAAAAAATTATACATTTGCGTTAACTAATTTAAGAAAATAAATGAACTCATGACATGGTATACACTAATATATTAGTTATAGACATTGAGGGATAAGTTTTGCAAAAGTCTATTAAACGCTGATTGAAATATAATAATATAAGTATGAAAAGCATAAAAAAAGAACGTATCAAATCT
>DAMCDT010000021.1:0-20655 GCA_032058265.1 Tannerellaceae bacterium | reverse complement strand
AAGCTATGAACAGGCATCGAATCGATGCATATATCATTCCCAGTTCTGATCCCCATTTAAGTGAGTACGTACCTGATCGTTGGAAATCCCGCCAATGGATATCAGGCTTTACCGGCTCGGCAGGCACAGTGGTAGTCACGGCTAATAAAGCAGGTCTATGGACAGATTCACGATATTTCCTGCAGGCAGCCGACCAACTAGAAGGAAGTGGAATCGACCTGTTTAAATCAGGATTACCCGAAACTCCCGGCATTCATGAATTTTTATTGCATGAACTGAAAAAAGGATCGACCGTAGGGTTGGATGGTCAGGCATACAGTGTGGCAGAAGCACGCGGATTAACAAATATTCTAAAGAAAAAAGACATCAATCTGGAAACATCCATTGATTTGATCGGAGAGATATGGAAAGATCGTCCGGCTATTCCGGGGAATAAAATATTCGAATTACCGGTTGAATTTACCGGACAATCCGTACATGATAAAATAGACACTATTAATAACCATCTTCGTAAAGCCGGAGCGGATTGCCTGATATTGGGAGCATTGGACGAAATAGCCTGGACTTTTAATATAAGGGGTAATGATGTCAATTATAATCCTGTAGCAGTTAGTTACGCATTTATTTCAGAAGAAGAAAGTGTATTATTTATACAACCGGATAAATTAACTCCCGAAATTACTGAACATTTAAAGAAAGAAGGAGTTATTCTCGCCGAATACTCAAAGATCTATTCATATATTTCTCGTCTACCGGAAGGAACCTTTGTTTTTATCGACCCTTCCCGTACAAATTATTCCCTGTACAATACCATTCCGGCCGGTTGTAAAATAATTGAAGGTTTAACTCCTGTTAATCATCTGAAAAGCATTAAAAACGAGACTGAGATCAAAGGCTTTCATAATGCTTTAGTAAAAGATGGCGTCGCGCTTACCCGTTTTTATATCTGGCTGGAAAACCAACTAAAAGCAGGCAGCAAAGTAACGGAAATTAGTGCTTCAGAGAAATTGTCTGCTTTTCGGGCGGAACAATCTTTATATATATCCGACAGCTTTGATACGATATGTGGATATGCAGGACATGGGGCCATTGTCCATTACAGTGCAACACCGGAAACTGACGCAACAATCCGACCAGAAGGTATATTGCTGATGGATTCGGGCGCACAATACTTGGACGGAACAACCGATATTACCCGCACAATTGCTTTAAGTGAACCATCAGAAGCGATGAAGAAAGATTATACGCGTGTCCTGAAAGGACATATCAGTCTGGCAAAATCTAAATTTCCTGCAGGCACTCGTGGTTCACAAATAGACATACTGGCCCGTAAAGCATTATGGGACGCAGGAATTAATTATTTGCACGGTACAGGTCATGGCATCGGCCATTGCCTGAATGTTCACGAAGGCCCGCAAAGTATCCGCATGGAAGAAAATCCGGTAACATTAAAACCTGGCATGGTAATAAGTAACGAGCCGGGACTATACCGGACTAACGAATATGGTATCCGTATAGAGAATATGATAGTGGTTCGGGAAGACAGCGAAACCGAATACGGAAAATTTCTTTCATTTGAAACTATGACTTTATGTTACATAGATACTAACCTCGTAATCATACCTATGCTTTCCGCCCGCGAACATGCATGGCTGAATAAATACCATCAAATGGTATACGACAAGCTCAGCCCACACCTCAACGAAGAAGAAAAGGCATGGTTAAAAGAAAAAACAAAAGAAATTTAATTTAATGGAAAATTGAAAGTTGAAAGTTGAAAATGGTCGTCCCGTTTTTCATTTTCAACTTTCAATTATCAATTATCAATTATTATATGGCTTTAATAAAATCAGTAAGGGGATTCACCCCTATAATAGGAAAAGATACATATCTGGCAGATAATGCCGTGATCATTGGTGATGTAGAGATTGGTGAAGGTTGCAGTATATGGTTTGGAACGGTTCTGCGGGGTGATGTAAATTCTATCCGCATTGGGAATGGTGTCAATATACAGGATGGTTCCGTTCTCCATACATTATATGAGAAATCCATTATAGAGATAGGGAACGATGTCTCCGTCGGACATAATGTTACGATCCACGGAGCTAAGATTTGTGACGGGGCCTTGATAGGTATGGGATCGGTTGTTTTAGACCATGCAGTGGTTGGTGAAGGCGCTATCATCGCTGCCGGATCGGTCGTGTTAAGTAAAACTATCGTCGAACCGGGAAGTATCTACGCCGGAGTACCTGCTAAGTTCGTTAAGAAAGTCGATCCTGATCAATCAAAAGAGATCAATCAAAAGATAGCACGCAACTATCATATGTATTCTTCCTGGTACCAGGAAGAATAATTGAAAATGGAAAATTGAAAGTTGAAAATGTTTATGTGATTCTCGTTTTCAATTTCCCATTTTCAATTTTCAATTACAAATAACGAAGACATGAAAAAGAAAATTGCAATAGTACCAATCGTAGTTATTTGTTTGGTTATTTGTCTTATTGGGGGCTTTCTTGCTTTGCCATCTAATTATTATTTGCGCAGGGCAATTTTACATTTGTTGCCTCGGATAGATCAGTACCCTATTTTTGAAAACAGGATAGTAAAAGCTGGTGATCCTCTGGGATGGGATTTGTCTGACAACTACAATTCATCATCCATTCCTGCTGGATTGATTGATTCTTTTAATGAATATGGCACTGTTGCTTTTCTAATTATTAAAAACGGGGAATTGCTCTTTGAAGAATATTGGAATGAATATTCACCTCAATCACATAGTAATTCTTTTTCTATGGCAAAAAGTATCATATCATTAGCTATTGGTTGTGCTATTGATGATGGCTTAATAAAAAGTGTAGATCAGCCGGTAAGTGATTTTTTCACTGAATTTAAAGGATTTAATGGAAAGGTTCTTACAATACGTCATTTGTTGACAATGAGTGCCGGCGTGGATTTCCAGGAAGCTTATTCTTCTCCTTTCTCTCCTACTACTCAATTATATTATGGAAATGATTTGCATGCTATCACTTTTGGTATGAAAGAAATAGAGGAACCCGGAGTTAATTTTATTTATCAAAGTGGCGTTACTCAACTATTAGCTTTTATCGTGGAGAAGGTTACCGGAGAAAAGGTCAGTGATTATGTATCACGGAAGCTTTGGACGCCGATGCATGCGGAAGAAGATGCTTTGTGGAGTCTGGATAAAAAAGATGGTATGGAAAAAGCATATTGCTGCTTTAACAGCAATGCACGTGACTTTGCCCGGTTTGGCCAATTACTGCTGAACAAAGGAACATGGGATGATAAACAGTTGATTTCAGCATCCTATTTGAATGAGGCTTTAGCACCGGATACAACACTATGCTACAAAGATTATAATGAACCTAACCGTTGCTATGGTTTTCAATTCTGGCATTTAACTTATAATGGTTTGCCTGTCTACTACATGCGTGGTATATTGGGACAATATGTGTTTGCAATTCCGGATAAAAACATGGTTATTGTCAGATTAGGACATAAACGTAGTGAAACCTATACAGCACAACATTATCCTGATGATGTAGATTTATGGCTGGAAGCCGGATTAAGCATAGGTTCTTCAAACTAATTAATTAACTTATGAAAATAATTATTTTATATGTGTTAGCACTTGTATTTTTCTTATTTACATCATGCGTACAAACTTCATCTAAAGAAGAATCAAAAGAGATCGATTATGACGCTCCGGTTACTTTTAAACCACCCTCATACGTTTGCTACAAATCACCTGCTACTATTACGATAGATGGTGTGATTTCACCGGAAGAATGGGACTTAATCCCCTGGTCTTCCGAATTTGTCGACATTGAAGGAGACAAACAACCTAAACCTTATCTTCGCACCAGGTTTAAAATGACGTACGATGATGAAGGACTTTATATAGCTACCTTACTGGAAGAGCCACATGTTTGGGCTAATATTACCGAACATGATGCAGTAATTTTTCAGGATAATGATTTTGAAATATTTCTCAATCCTACAAACGATACCCATAATTATCTGGAATATGAAGTCAATGCTTTAGGAACCGAATGGGATCTGTATTTAAGCAAACCATACAGGGATGAAGGAAACGTAGTTCTGAATAATTGGGAATTTATAGGAATGAAATCAGCCATATATGTAGATGGTACCCTGAATGATCCAAACGATAAGGATATATCATGGAGCCTGGAAGTATTCTTTCCCTGGAATTCTATCTATCAGGTCATGCGGGGAAAAGAGAAACCTACCGCAGGAGAGCAGATACGTGTCAATTTTTCTCGTGTCCAGTGGGAAACAGAAGTTCAGGAAGATAAATACGTAAAAGTACCTATTAAAGGAGAAGAAAAGATACGTGAACATAACTGGGTTTGGGCTCCTACGGGAGTAATCGACATTCATCGTCCTGAATACTGGGGATTTGTACAGTTTTCCGACCATCAGGCTGGCACAGGTGAGGAACCATTTGTAAGGCATAGGGACGAGGAAACCAAATGGGTATTACGTAATCTTTATTATCGCCAAAGGGAGCATGCTAAAGCATTTAGCAAATATGCTACTTCCATAAGAGACTTAAAACCGGAAGAGATCTGTTCAAGTGAAATGGTGTCTCAATTAACGCTAAGCAATACGCCATCCATGTATGAGATCACACTCCCTTCGCCGAACGGCAGGGTTTGGAGAATAAGGCAAGATGGTTTGGTTTGGAGCAACTAATAGTATCTTATAGGTCTACCCGCTG
Organism: Tannerellaceae bacterium; assembly: GCA_032058265.1. GTDB lineage: Bacteria > Bacteroidota > Bacteroidia > Bacteroidales > Tannerellaceae > DFXE01. Next base: position 15,893 of record DAMCDT010000021.1, on the reverse strand, counting down.
ATTTAATTCATTAAATAACCGGTATAATTCTTCGGGAGTGTTCCGGTTTATTATAACAGGATAATTACCTTGTGAATAAATAACAAGGTAAGGCCCTGCTTCAGAATGTAAAAACAATTTCACCTTACCCATTTCTTTTGAACGAAAATTTCCTTTATGGTATTTCCAGAAACTAATACCATTCGTCCGCATGGTTATTTCAGGCAAGTAATCCCAGTATTCTATTTTGTCGATTGATTGAATAGGTATAACCAAACCGTAGCTTCCGGTTATTTCTACATGATCATTATGAACGATCACTTTGTCAGAAACAGCATTATAAGTAATGAAGCCGATCACTGCAAATACAACTATCAATACAATCCAACTGCCGTACCTGTTTATTTTAGACGGTTTCGTATTTTTAGTAAACTTACGTTGTGCCAATATAATGATAAGTACACCACCAAATATGGTAGCAAGCATCATGAAATCAAGTAATGAAATATTTCCGGTAATATCCAGTATGTATGATCCAATAATCATGACCAGACCCATTCCAATGGAAACAGAACGGATCATACGTGTCAGTCCATTTACATCCACTTTCTCCTGCTCTTCTCTTGGCAGGGTATTATAGCCGGAGATAAGTTTTGGGTATTTTACGACTAAAAAACCCAAAACAATAAATACAATACCTAGAATATAACTTATCATCGTTCTAAAATCCATTTTGCAATGTCATCCATTGCTTCAGTATTAAAAGTTTCCTCTATCATGCCATATTCGTTGGGTAAACCTGTAGAAGCTGTCTGGAAAAGATGATTCAGGTTGAAGTAAGGCTTGGTAGTTATCTCTTTATTTCCATTAGCTTTAATATTTTCAAGTATAGCCGAGAGGTTTTCTCCGCTTGGAACTTGCATATCCCTCATACCATTTAAAGCAAAGACCGGACATTTTATATCCTTATAATAATCCTTCGGATCATACTTCAGGAAGCTTACGATCTCTGGTGATGATAACTGTTGAATGGCAGGCTCGATTTGTTTTTCAATAGGCGTTCCGGTAAATAAAGTGTTTATACCGTCACGCAACTCTTGTTTATCTTTCGCGTTAACAGCTATTTCCTGAGCCTTTGTCATATAATCATTAAATTGATCAATATATTCATCCGGTATTCCTGATGCCTGGAACAGTCCTTTCCGTTGCATTCGTAACAGATCAGGACCATTTACACCGGGAGCTGCCAATGTTACGATAAAGGCCGGCACCTTTTGTGCTGCCAACATGAAAGCAATAGCTCCTCCCTCACTATGCCCGATTACGCCGATCTTATCTTTATTGATTTTAGCTTCTGTTTTTAGAAAGTCAATAGCTGCTTTTGCATCCGAAGCAAAGTCTGAAAGATTTGCTTCTTCATAAATTCCTTCCGACTCCCCTACTCCACGGTCATCAAAACGTAAGACAGCGATTCCCTGCCGGGTTAGATAGTCTGCTAATACCCAGAAAGGTTTGTGGCCTAATAATTCTTCATCCCTGTTTTGCGGACCGCTACCCGATACTAACACAACTGCAGTGAAGTTATCGAATGACCTCGGTATTGTAAGTGTACCCGCCAAATGAATACCGGCATCTTCATTAAAGAAAGTAACTTCTTTTACCTGATATGGAAAAGGAGGAACCGGTTCTTGCGGACGTTGGTTGTTTGAGACAATTTCTTTACGGGACATATTTAAACCGAACTGTTGGCCTGATTGAGTAAACCCACCCTCAATCGTACCCTCTTTCGTCACAGTTCCCTCATAAACAAACCCAATGTTTTGGATAGTTATTTTCAAACGATCTTCTTCATAAATGACAGTTGTAGCCGGTATTTCCTGATCAGATTGATCCGGGCTCAACATGGTAGCAGTGTATCCATCCTCCGAATCGGTAATATCAAAAACTATACGCATATTAAATCCTCCTACATCTGCTTTACCATACCATTTGCCGGTAATATCAGTAGATTGAGAAGAACATGATGTTATAAAGCAAAACAGAAAGACAATCAACGTATATAATGTTTTCATAATTTTATAATTTCGATGGATAATCCTTTTTAATTGATTAGTTAATTACTTTAAGTTCAAGTTATGATTAACAAAGTTAATGATAATATTTTATCTTTTCAATGAAGCAAGGGATTTATCTTACCCTATCGACAGCCCATTATAAATCAAAAAAGTTATTGTGATGACTTTCTCAAACCATCACAATAACTTTTACAAAACACAATGATAACTTTTACCAAACATTGTAATGTTTTGACTTTACCATTGTCGTCTTTTGAGTTATCTATCATCTTCCTCTTTACATCTCAACGTGCTGTTTATGAATGACAAACGAGTGGAAGATGATCTTCCACTCAAAAGAATAACCTTCAACTCCGAATGTATTCATCGTCATTTCCCGAAAGGGTTTGATAGACATCATGGAAGGTGTAAGATGTAATGTAAACATGATAGTAGTGAGTCTATCATGTCTTTTTATTCAGGGAATTTTAAACAGGCTCATAGTTTTGATTGATTTTCTTCAAATATCCATACCTTTGTAATTATAACTATTATTCTAAACAATATATCATGAAGAAAAATAAATTATGGGTGGCTTTCTTAGCCTTTGGAATGGTACTATCTTTAAATGCTCAACAATCAAACGGCGGTATATCCCCCGAAATGCTCAAACAAATCAAACAATCCTATCAGGGGACATCGACGGATAAAGCTTTACGCAATGCTATCACAAACAATGACATCAATAAACTGGCTGTCAATTTGGATGCTAAAAACAATTTCGATTCTTACTTCTCTGACAAAGTAAATAGTAAAGGAATTACGAACCAGAAATCATCCGGCCGTTGCTGGTTATTTACAGGTCTTAATGTTTTCCGTTCAAAGATCATAGCTAAACATAATCTGGCTGACTTCCAATTCTCACACAGTTATCCTTTCTTCTGGGACCAATTGGAAAAAGCTAATTTATTTCTTCAGGGAATCATTGACACACGGGAAAAACCTATGGATGATAAAATGGTAGAATGGTTGTTTAAAAACCCGTTAAGTGACGGCGGACAATTCACGGGTGTAGCTGATATCCTGACAAAGTACGGTGTAGTTCCGGCAGATATAATGACCGAGACATACAGCAGTGATAACACCCGGCAAATGGCAAACCTGATCTCTTTAAAACTGAAAGAATTCGGATTAGAACTACGTGACTTATCATCCAAAGGAACGAAAGCAACAGAGCTATCAAAAAAGAAAACGGAAATGTTAGGCACTATCTACCGTATGCTTGCATTAACATTAGGTGAACCACCCGCTACATTCACCTGGACATTGAAAGATGCAAAAGGAAATACTGTATCTACAAAGGAATATACTCCCCAATCGTTCTATGCGGAGTTCATCGGCGCTGATCTGAAACATAATTATGTAATGTTGATGAACGACCCTACCCGTGAATATTACAAACTGTACGAAATAGACTTTGACCGTCATGCCTATGATGGGAAGAACTGGACGTATGTAAATCTTCCGGTAGAAGATATAAAGGAAATGGCAATCAAATCAATTAAGGATAGCACAATGATGTATTTCTCCTGTGATGTCGGCAAATTCTTTGACCGGGAACGCGGTATCTTAGATGTTAGTTACTACGATTACGGTTCTTTGATGGGTACTACTTTCGGAATGGATAAAAAACAACGCATACAGACTTTCAGCAGTGGATCATCTCATGCAATGACATTAATGGCTGTAGATTTAGACAATAACGGCATGCCTAAAAAATGGATGGTTGAAAACAGTTGGGGTCCCGGAGCCAACAACGGTCATTTAATAATGACAGACGAATGGTTCAATGAATATATGTTCCGCCTGGTAGTAGAAAACAAATACGTCACTAACAAAGTAAAAGAAATCCTCAATCAAAAACCAACCCGTTTACCAGCATGGGATCCAATGTTTAGCGAAGAAGATTGATCTTCTTCGCTAAACATTGGAATTGAAAGTTGAAAATTGAAAACGAATTGAAACAAATCATTTTCAATTTTCAACTTTCAATTTTCCATTTAAGATATGCAATATCTTATCCGTTGCTCCGGCATTATTACTGACGAATTTCCCGGCAGATTCGCCTGCGGATGTAAGTAATTCTTTATAGATTAACAGTTCGTTTACTTTTTCAGAGAATGCCTCACCGTTGGAGATTGAGAAACCGCCTCCTGCCGCTATTATGTCTTTTGCTTCTTTAAACTTTTGGTATTTGGGGCCAAAGATAACAGGTATTCCGTATACGGCAGCTTCCAGGATATTATGGATGCCTTTGCCAAATCCACCGCCGATATAAGCTATATCACCATACCGATAGATTGATGAAAGCAAACCGAAACTGTCTATGATCAGGCAGTCTTTGCTCGAAATAAGTTTTTCATTGGCTTCGGATAGGCTAACGGAAGGGCGTTTAAGTTTAGAATGAATATCTAATAAATGATCACGGTCTATTTCATGGGGCGCGATGATCAGCTTTATTTCCGGGTGTTCATTAAAATAATTAATAATAAACTCTTCATCCTGCGGCCAAGAGCTTCCGGCAATTAATATCAGTTGTTTATCTCCTTTCTCATTTTTGATAAACTGCTCAACTATGGGTAAATGACGGGATTGTTTCTGAACATCTATAACCCGGTCGAAACGTGTATCGCGTGTGACTGTAACGTTTGTTATTCCATATTTAGCCAGTAAAACCGCAGATTGCTGATCCTGAACAAAGAGATGTTTAAAGAAATGAAGAACTTTTGCGTAAGGTTTGCCATACCATTTAAAGAAAATCTGTTCAGGACGGAAAATAGCTGATATAATATAGGTAGGAATATTACGCTTCTTTAGTTCACTTAGATAATTAGCCCAGAATTCATACTTGATAAAGATCGCCATACACGGATTAGCCAGATTAAGGAACTTACGGACTTTGTAGGGCGTATCAAAAGGAAGATAACAAATCACATCCGCTCCCGCATAGTTCTTTCTTACTTCATATCCAGAAGGAGAAAAGAAGGTCAGCAATATTTTATATTGTGGATAATTCGCTTTTATCTTCTCCATCATAGGCCGCCCCTGTTCAAATTCACCTAAAGACGAAGCATGGAACCAGATATATTTCGCATTTTTATCAATCTTCTCACGAAGTATTCCATTCGTCTTCCATTGACCAAACCGCATCATCCTCGCCTTCTTATGAAAAGGAGATAATAGCTCTATTACCAGCGCATATAAATGTATTGCTAAAGTGTACATATTTAATTGAAAATTGAAAATTGAAAATTGAAAATGAAAACTAACCGCTTTCAATTTTCAACTTTCAATTTTCAATTAATTCGACGGCTCGTCGAATTCTCCTGATTGTTTCTTCTTTTCCTAATGTTTCTGTTATATCGAATATGTGCGGGCCTTTGCTTTCTCCTACTAAAGCTAAACGGGTTGCGTTCATTATATTACCCAAATGATAACCTTTTTGCTCAATCCAGGTTTTTACTACTTCTTCTGTACCATGAGCATCAAATGGTTCACGGGTTTGTAATACTTCGGCCAACTCTGTTAATTGGGCTGCCGAATCTGCTTTCCAGCGTTTCTTTACTACTTTTTCGTCATATTGGGTCGGTGCTACGAAAAAGAAAGAAGCCTGATCCCACATTTCTCTTACAAAGCTTACACGCTCTTTTACCAAGCCCACTACTTTTTCAACATATTCCAAATCTGCCTGAATAGCATGTTCTTTGAGTACAGGTATAAAAAGGTGCGCTAACTCTTTATTATCTTTCCTGATCAGATACTGGTGATTGAACCATTTGCCTTTTTCAAAATCAAACTTCGCTCCGCTTTTACTGCAATGTGCTAAGTCGAACAAACGGATCATTTCGTCCATCGACATCAGTTCCTGATCGTTTCCTGGATTCCATCCCAATAAGGCAAGGAAATTTATCACTGCCTCCGGTAAATATCCGCTTTCACGGTATCCCGATGATATTTCTCCTGTTTTCGGATCTTCCCATTCTAAAGGAAAGACAGGAAAACCTAAACGATCACCATCCCTTTTGCTTAATTTGCCGTTTCCTTCTGGTTTTAAAAGCAATGGTAAATGGGCAAACTGTGGCATCGTATCTGTCCAGCCAAAATAACGATACAGTAGGACGTGCAAGGGTGCGCTTGGCAACCATTCTTCACCACGAATTACATGCGTTATTTCCATCAAATGATCATCCACTATATTTGCCAGGTGATAGGTTGGCAATTGATCCGCAGACTTAAATAAGACCTTATCATCCAATACGGAAGAATTTATAATGACCTCTCCACGTATTAAATCATATACATGAATATTCTCATCTGGTTCGATCTTAACACGGACTACATATTTTTCACCTTTATTTATCAGTTCATCAACTTCTCCTTTCAATAAGGTCAATGAATTACGCATCTGCATACGAGTGGACGCATCATATTGGAAATTAGCGATCTCTTTGCGTTTTGCTTCCAGCTCTTCCGGAGTATCAAAGGCCAGATAAGCTGAACCGGCTTCGAGTAATTGTTCAACATATTGTTTATAGATGCCTTTACGCTCACTTTGCCGGTATGGCCCGTAATCTCCTCCTGCGTTGACTCCCTCGTCAAAATGTATACCCAGCCATTTAAATGATTCGATAATATATTCTTCCGCCCCCGGAACAAAGCGTTGCGAATCTGTATCTTCGATCCGGAGGATCATATCACCTCCTTGTTGTTTTGCGAATAAATAATTATATAATGCTGTGCGTACACCTCCGATATGTAGTGGTCCGGTCGGACTCGGAGCAAAACGAACTCTTACCTTTCTTTGCGTCATAATGTTCTAATTCTTACTGATAAATTGCGCCAAAATTAGACCTTTTTTTTCTGTTAATAAACTTTTTTGCGTACATTTCGCTTCTATATGAATATAAGGTAATGGAAACAAGCTGTAAACCCTTTCGTATGCCAAGGCTACCAATAAAATACAGTCATTCCTTTACTGCTATAAAATTCTTAATCAGATGAAACTAAAATATTATACGATCCCTACCGCTATTTTCTTTGCCATAACGGCTATACTGATTTCCTACTTCTTTCCCCGTGAAGGAAAATTCCGGTATCAATTCTATGAAGGAAAACCCTGGCGGTACGAGCTATTGACTGCTCCCGTAGATTTCCCGATTTATAAGACAGATGATGAAGTAAAAGCTGAGAGGGACAGTGTATTAAAGTATTTCGAACCCTATTTTCAACTAAACCCCGATGTCGAGGTTGAGCAAGTGAAAAGATTAAGGGAAAGTTATGTCGACCTGCAAAGACAAAATCAGGATATCACACCTTCATACATGCAATATATCGAAAGGAGCCTGATACAGTTATATAAAAACGGAGTGATATCACATGATGAATTAGACGAATTAAGAAAAGATAATTACGAACGCATTAATATACTGGAAAACAATATTGCCGAAGGGCGGTATGTCAGTGATCTCTTTACGGTACGAACGGCTTATGAGTTCATCATAAATAACGCACCTACCTATTTGGATAAAGATTTACTTCGGGCATGCAATATCAATAATTACCTGTCAGAAAATATCGCATACAATAGGGATATGTCTGAAAAGGTAAAAGAGGATAAATTACAGAGTGTTCCTATTGCCAATGGTATGGTTCAGGCAGGAGAACGTATTGTCGACCGGGGTGAGATCATCGATAATAATACATATAATATATTACGGTCATATAAGATCGTTTATGAGTCAAAGACAGGTGGCAATCAACGTCAGGGGCTAATGATCGGCGGTCAATTCGTATTGGTATTTGGGATTATCTTTTGTTTCTGGCTATATCTATGGTCATTCCGCCCACGTATATTATACAGCAGGAAGAATACGGCATTTATGTTGCTTTGTATTCCGGTCAGCTGTTTATTGACAGAGTTCTTTGTAAGGTATAACTTATTCAACGTTTACATACTTCCCTACGCTATTGTACCAATCGTTATCCGCACATTCTTCGATTCAAGGACTGCATTGTTTGTGCATTTGGTTATTATACTGATATGTTCATTAATGGTTCCTTATCCGCATGAATTCCTGATATTGCAGATTGTGGCAGGAATGGTAGTCACATTCAGTTTAAAAGACTTATCTGAGCGTTCCCAGTTAATTAAATGTGCTTTTTTCATCTATTTGTCTTATGCTCTCAGCTATTTGAGTATGGCCATATATATGGAAGCCGATATTAGTAAAATAAACTGGTTAATGTTGCTTTACTTTGGCATTAACTTTATCCTGTTAATGTTTACCTATATATTAGTTTATATGCTGGAAAAGTTGTTCGGATATGTATCCAGCATAACTTTAGTGGAATTATCCAATATCAATACACCATTGCTTAAAAAACTTTCAGAAGTTGCTCCGGGTACATTTCAACATTCATTGCAGGTATCCAGCCTTGCTTCAGAGGCTGCCGTTAAGATTGGGGCTAATTCTCAACTGGTGCGTACAGGAGCTATGTATCATGATATTGGCAAAATGGAAAACCCGGCTTTTTTTACTGAAAACCAGACGGGCTTTAATCCGCATGACCAATTAACTTACGAAGAAAGCGCCCAAATCATTATCGGGCATGTCACCGACGGTGTTAAGATTGCCGAAAAAGCTGCTTTACCGCAGGCTATCATTGATTTCATCCGCACTCATCACGGACGGGGAATGACTAAGTATTTCTACACAATGTACAAAAACAAATATCCCGACAAAAAAATAGACGAATCCTTATTTACTTATCCGGGGCCTAATCCTTTCTCGAAAGAAACAGGTGTTGTGATGATGGCAGATTCGGTTGAAGCCGCTTCGCGAAGCCTGAAAGAACATACGGAAGAGAATATCAAAGAACTGGTTAATAAAATAATCGACGGACAAATGGCTGACGGGTTATTAAAGAACACACCTCTTACTTTCAGGGATGTTGAGTTGGTAAAAACAACGTTTATCGACAAGCTTAAAATAATGTATCACACACGCATCAGCTATCCTGAATTGAAGAAATAGATTTTAGCAATCCGCTGCAAGCGTCTTCCAATATATCAAGAACCAACTCAAATCCGGAAGCACCGCCGTAATAAGGATCAGGTACATGATCATGCGATGTATTGCTGGAATAGTCTGTCATTTTATGGATTTTGGCTAACGACTCCATATCCGGCGCTTTTCTTTTCAGGCTGTCTACATTCTGATCGTCCATAGCAATGATCAGATCAAAATCATAAAAGTCTTTTGTCTTCACCGGACGGGAATGTGAATCTAGCTTGTATCCCCTGAGAGAAGCACACAACGACATACGCGAATCCGGAAGTTCACCCTGATGATAAGCAGCCGTACCCGCAGAATCAATCTCTACTTTATCATCCATCCCTGCTTCTTTAACAAACTTCTTCATTACACCTTCTGCAGCAGGTGAACGGCAGATGTTTCCCAGACAAACAAATAATATCTTGATTTTTTTCTTTTTCATAAATATGATTTTATGTTTTTTGAAATATTTTTTTATTTTTGCCAAATATAAGCGTTTTTGAAATACTATCCGTCAAAGCGAGTAGTGTATTCAAACAGTTCCTACGCTTTTAAGTTTATGAATATTGACCGTTGAGGAACGAGGAAAACAATTCAAACCATTATGAAAAACGCATTATTAATTCTAATCCTGTCTACCATCACTATGCAATGGTCGTATGCTCAAAGAGCAAGTGAAACAACCGTCCATCTTCGTAACGGAAGTATTGTAAAAGGTAAACTTACTTATCTGGATAGTGATCGGATGCAAATTGAAACCCCAAATGGTAGTACCATCCTCTTTACTGAGAAAGCTGTTAAAAAGATGGTTCGAGACAATCAAACATCTACCACAAGGTCTCGTTCTACTAGTTCAAGTAAAAATCAATACAGGGATGACGATAGGTTTAGCAATACTACTGTTGTTCTGGACGATGACACTGATTATTATTATTATAATGATGATCTTGATGAGGAATATAGGGAAGAAGACCAGAGTAGAGAATCATACGATAACCGGGATAACAGAAGATCAACATACAGATATAGCCAATATGATAACAGGAATGCAACGAAAAAGAAACCGCAAGATGATATCACCGGCTATCGTGGTTTTGTTGATATAGGTTATACCTTTGCAACCGGTGATGACTCAAGGGGAAGATTCGAATTAACCACCAGTCATGGATACCAAATGAATCCTTATTTCTTTATAGGTGCCGGAACAGGTTTTCATTATTATAAACCATGGAAGTATACTGAATCATCTTCGGGTATTTCTGTCTCACTAAAAGAAACATTGACCGCTATTCCTATTTTTGCAGATTTCAGGGCTAACTTCACAGAAAATGGGCCAATCATACCTTTTGCCAGTATAAAAATGGGCTATTCAATTGGTATTGCTAAGGCAAAAGCATCTGTTGAAGCAAATATAGGTGGATATGACCTTGACGAAAGCGAAAGTGAAAGCCATACTGAAGGCTTAGGATTTTATTTAGCGCCTTCCATCGGAGCCAAATATATGATATCTCCATCTTTTGCTATCAATCTTAGTTTAGGTTATACTGGCCAATTTGATAAAGATAGCAATAATGCAGGAGGTATAAGTATTAAAGCCGGTATTGAGTTCTAAACTTTTATACAGAATAACAGGTAAACTCGCCTTTTCTGATAAAAAAACACGGCAATTTTTTTTACAATTTCAAGCTTTGTGTCATAATCAGCTAATTATCATCTAAATAAAGCATGTTTTAAGCGTGTTTTAAGTGTTATAACTTTATCACGCTGCAACACATGAAACACGCATATCTTACTGACTATTTGATAATTATGACAGAATGACACAAATTCCAAAGAAAATATCTGTTTGGTATATACGGAAATACTTATCATTTTAATGGTTTGAATTGAAACAGGCTGTATGTAAAAAACGACAATGCTGAAAAAGTTACGACAATGCTTTATAAAAGTTATTGTAATGCTTTGTAAAAGTTATTGTGATAACTTTTACAAAGCACTGTGATAACTTCTTTCAATTATTGTATTGTTTTGACTACAAAATTGATTCCGTTTCACTTGTTATCACTTTACGGGCTTTTGTTAAATGGGACACGGGCAAAATTATTTCACACGTTAGCCATTTTTATTTGCTCACGTTCTATTCGGGACAAGACATAAGAAGCAATATGAAAGGTGGAGAAAAATTCAATTAGCCGACCGGATCTTGCTTCGTAAGCGGGCAGTAATTGAATCTGTTAATGACAAATTAAAAAAACTAATGCCAGGAAGGTTTTCATAAAACAGGCATATTCATGGCTTGTAAGTTCTTATTTAAAAATGTTTATGAATTATAGTAGGTTGTATTAATCCTTTTTTATATTTTTGCCGAAATATACATTCAATACACATGAAAAAATTATTAATCGTTTTAATATTAATGGTAATTGGCCTTCAATGGACATTTGCCCAAGAATCAACCGTTTATTTACGAAACGGTAGCATTGCCATCGGAAAATACGCCAAATCCCGTAGTAGTGATAGAATTAGAGTAGTAACCGGAAATGGTAGTACTATTTATTTTACCGAAAATGCAATAAAGAATATTGTTGACGGAAATGATGTGCAAAAAACGCGACGCCCTAATACAGACAATATGGAAGACGCGACAGTATATTTGCGTAATGGCAGTGTTATTACAGGCAAACTGGATGAATCAGGAGAAAGGTTATTGATTGAAACTCCTAATGGCAGTAAAATATACTTCACAGAACGGTCTGCAACAGAAATAATAAGGAATGACGAAGAACTGGCTGATACAGAAACACCTGTTGCACCCCGGAGAAGAACGGAAACTCCCACTACATCTAGCCGGGCTGACCGGGAAAGAGCAGATAACACAACTGTTCCTTCTAAGGATAGATACGAACAATATGCAGAAACAAAGCAGGGAGCAGTTCCGGTTATAGAATCACCTTATAAAGTATCAGGCTATCAGGGTTTCCTTGATTTAGGCTATACAATCAAGATTGGAGAAGTTTCTACAAGCAGATTTGAGATAAGTACCAGCCACGGTTATCAGTTTAACCCTATGTTCTTTGCCGGTATTGGATTCGGTGCACATTTTCATGATACGCAAGAAGCTGCATATACAAATGAAGCAGGAGACTCTATAGGCACTACAAAGCTTAAAGCGATTATACCTATTTTCGCTGATTTCCGTGTTAATTTCATGGAAGGTCCGCTTATTCCTTATGCAGGGTTAAAGGTTGGTTATTCGATGAGTGTTATTTCAAATGATTATCAATACGATAAAGAAGATGGTAGCGGATCAGTTAAAAGAACTGAGACAAACGTAGATGGCCTTGGGTTTTATCTGGCTCCATCAGTAGGTATTAAATATATGTTATCCCGCTCGTTAAGCCTTGATTTTGCCTTAGGATATTCCGCTCAGCTATTCGATTATCAATGGTTTGACGAAACACTCACTTTACAAACAAAGACAAAAAACAACGGAGGGTTTACGCTTCGGGTTGGAGTCGGTTTCTAAAGCGGATCCACATCATAATGCACTAATAATTGTTTAAATGGAAGGTATCTCTGCATCCCGGCATGGATACCTTCTATTATTCCACGCACAGGTGAAATAGGTGCCGAGACTTCAATCTTAATGATTATTCTCCTTATATATAATGTTTGTACACGGTTGACGGGAGGAGTAACCGGCCCTAAAATACGTTCTCCGAAATGTTCTCGTAATTTACCGGCAAATAATGAGGACATATCTGCTAATATAGTTTCATTTCTGCTTCTTAAAACCACATTGATTAATCGGTAATACGGAGGATAACGGAACATACTCCGCTCACTTAGTTGCAAAGTAACCATCTCTTTAAAAGCAAAACGTTGTACCATTCGGATGATTGGGTGATCGGGTTGTGACGTCTGCAATATGACTGTACCCCGCTTATCCCTCCGTCCTGCCCTGCCACTTACTTGTGCCATTAATTGATAAGCACGTTCATGTGCGCGGAAATCCGGATAATTCATCAGGCTGTCAGCATTCAGTATACCTACAACGCTCACATTGGCAAAGTCAAGCCCTTTGGAAAGCATCTGTGTTCCGACCAGTATCCGGGTTTTTCCTCTTTCAAAATCCGACAATATACGTTCGTAGGCTTTACGCGTCCGGGCAGAATCAAAATCCAACCGTTCAATGCTTGCTGAAGGGAACAAGAATGCAACTTCTTCCTCTATTTTTTCTGTGCCAAAACCCACCATCTTAAGTTCTTTCCCCGAACATTCCGGACATTGCCTGGGTAATGGTTCGGAATAACCGCAATAATGACATTCCAGCCGGTTATGGTATTTATGATATGTAAGGCTCACATCGCAATTCTGGCAATGCGGCACCCACCCGCATTCCTTACATTCCATCATGGGAGCGAATCCCCGCCTGTTTTGAAACAAGATCACCTGTTCGTCTTTGCTCAAAGCCTCGCTAACTTTTTGCACTAACAAAGGAGAGAAAAGCGTATCTTTCATTACTTTCTTGCGTTTCAACTCTTTGATATCAACGGCTATAATATCAGGCATTAATTGATCATTATATCGGGTAGTAAGTTCAACCAGACCAAATTTACCGGTTAAAGCATTATAATAGGAATCGATCGACGGTGTTGCCGAGCCCAACAAAGTTTTTCCCCCGTGCATATTAGCAAGAATAATGGCAGCATTCCGGGCATTATAACGCGGAGCAGGATCTTGCTGCTTATATGAATTTTCATGCTCTTCATCTACAATGATTAGTCCTAAATCTCTAAAAGGCAGAAATAATGAAGAGCGAACACCCAATATTAATAGCGGGGAGCTATCATGCAAAAGTTTATTCCAAACCTCTACCCTTTCATTATCCGAAAATTTAGAATGATAAATAACTAATCTATCACCGAATATTTTTGCTAAACGTTCTGTTATTTGTGTAGTTAAGGCTATTTCAGGCAAAAGGTAAAGAACTTGCCGCCCCTTTGATAATACATCTTCTATAAGATGAATGTAGATTTCCGTCTTCCCACTAGACGTAACTCCATGTAAAAGGCAGACGTCTTTACTTTTAAAAACATCATAAATGCCACTATACGCCTGCTTTTGTGCAACGGTAAGCGGTGTTGGTGATTGTAAACGGCATACAGGAACTTGTAATCGTCCCACTTCTTTTTCGTATACTTCCAATATTCCACGTTTCAATAATCCATCTAAGATATTTGGAGCATAACCACTCTGATCTAATAATTCCTTCTTCGACAATTCTTTTTTCAAATGTGGAGTCAATGCATGGCTGCTATCGAGATAAAACAATAGCAATGATTCTTGTTTTGGGGCCCGTTTTAATTGATTAAATGCTTCCTGCAATCTACTATCTTCCTGGTATGTTTCGGTTAAACGTATATAACTTATTCTCTTGGGAATATAGCCTTTTTTAATTTCTTCGTTTATTTCAACAGCGCCACGTGCCATCAGTGAACTCACGATAGGCACTACATTTCGTAAACCTGTTTTCTTTTCTATTTCAAAAAGGGTTAATTTGGGTTTCGATACAAAAACGTCTAACACAGCCTGTTCATTTGGCCGTAGTGGAACATCTGCTTCATATAATTCATTGAAGGAAACAATGGTTTCACTTTCCAGCTTTAATCCGGAAGGAACAGCGGCTTTGTAGACGTCTCCCAGTTTACATAAATAATAAGTGGACACCCATTCCCAAAAGCGAAGTTGGGGACGGCGAAGAACCGGAGCAGCATCCAATACTGCATATATTTCTTTCATATCAAAAGAAGCATCGGGAGGCCGGTCATGGATCATTAAAACAATAGCCGTGTAGTACCGTTTCTTTCCGAAATGCACCAATACCCGGTAACCCGGTTTGACTACATGTTCAAGATCAGATGGAATACAATAGGTATAGCTATTCTCTAATGGTAGAGGAAGTATAACATCGGCGTATTTCATTGCAGGTTGACAATAATCCTGTCAACTAAAACAGTAATGCTGCAGTAATGGACCAGGTACGATTTTTTGCATCCGCAGAGGCACCGTCTTTATATATACTGTAATTGTCTGTTAATCCCAATCCGTATGTAAAACCAACCTGGAGAAAACTGATCACTTCTACTCCTGCACCGAGGTTAATACCTGCTCCGAAAGACTTTGCTTTGATCTGGTTTACCACAGAACCCGGGGCTTCCCAGAATTTATCGCCGCCTACACGAAATCCGATATATGGCCCACCGGCAAGATATCCTTTGATTAAAGGAACACCAAATTTCCATTTGAAATTAACCGGTACTTCAATATTATCTGTTGATAATGACTGCCATTCCGTATCGATCCCTTTTTGCGAATATAAAATAGCAGCATCAAACCCGACATTCATAAACGGCACCATCAATTCTAACATAGGCCCAATATGAAAACCTGTAACATTTTCGGAATCGATTATATCACTACTAAAAGAAACTGATGAAATATTCACACCGCCTTTTACACCAAAACTAATTTGAGCTTCTATAGTAGTCACAAGAAACATCATCACTGCAACGAATAAAAATCCTCTAAACTTTTTCATATTATGTAATGTTATAATAAATATTATACAAATAAAATCACTTTCTAGTTAACAAACAAATAAATGCGGGATGTGTTTTGAGTAATAAAAATCACAATATAATGCACACAGTATATGTTAATTGAAGCAATTATCATCTAATTT
>DAMCDT010000020.1:0-21798 GCA_032058265.1 Tannerellaceae bacterium | reverse complement strand
GTTTGAGGCTCCAATATAGCGTACTTTACCTTGTTTTACAAGTTGGTCGTATGCTTCAAGGGTTTCTTCTATGGGCGTACCCGTATCATCATAATGGGTAAAATAGAGGTCGATGTAATCTGTTTGGAGACGCTTGAGTGATTCTTCCGCTTGTTCGAGGATATATACTTTCTTTAATCCACGGCTCGAACGGGATATCTGCGCGCCTACTTTTGTTGTAAGTATCACTTTTTCCCGGTTTCCTCTTTCTTTCAGCCATTTGCCGATAATAGTTTCCGATTCGCCGCCTTCGTGTCCTTCCGCCCATACGGAATAGACATTCGCCGTGTCAATGAAATTAAAACCGGCGTCCATATAAATGTCTAATATCTCGAATGATGTTTTCTCGTCGGCTGTCCAACCGAATACGTTGCCACCCAAATCAAAGGGATATACTTCAAGATCTGATTTTCCTATTTTTCTTTTTTCCATACTAAACGAAATTATATTGTTTATAGAACAATTGTGATTCAGGAAAAGTTGATTAAATAAAATGCCAGGTTCAATTATACGTGAGAGACATTCTTACCACCAACACATAAACAAATGATAAAACATAGCAAACTGAAGTTCATATTGGCATTTTAGGATTAAAAAAATGAATAACAAATAGTTAATCCATACAGCATTCGTTGTCAATATCCTATTCATAAATTTCCGTCATTGAATCTATTCTTTAAGAAAACGATAATATCCTCCTTTTCTCCCATACCAAGCTTTTTACGAATGGTTGTTTTACGCTGGTATATGGTTTGTGAGCTTTGCCTAATCAAAACACTGTTATCTTTTGTTGTAAATCCTTCACACAGCAGACAGCATAATTGTATTTCCTTATCTATTAAAGTATATCCATAGCTATTTACAAGATATCGATGAAAACTATTGTGTTTCATATTGATAATGGAATAAATATCTTCCCATTCAAGAAGAGATTCGTCGTTATCCGAAAAATTCACAATACGTTTAAGTAGTTCATGGTTTTCGGGAGTAGGTGAGTTGGCAATCTTTCGGATAAAACCGAGCTGCTGAAAGATTATTTTAAGCAAGACATTTTGATCCGGCACTTCCGGTTTATTTTCAGAAATGTTATTTATCATACGAATCAAAGCCTCATACCTTTCATCCGCTTCAGCCAGTCTCACTCTTTTCCGGACGAATAACATACGTAAATACAACAAAACGATAATGATGAAAAAAACAAGAATTAATATAAAGAATTTGAATTGCAGCTGTATCTTTTGATTTTCCAATTTCCAATTTGAATTTTCTAATTCCAGAAGCAATGTTTTGTTCCTCTCTTCTTCAATTAATATATCCTTCATTTTTAATGATGACATCAAAAAGTTATATTCGGGGAAAGCTGAAATATTAACCTTTTCATGTTTTAAATAATCAATAAACGAACGCAAACAGTATGTTCCATTATAATAAAATATATCTATATGTTTTTTCTCAGTATCAGGTACGTCCGGCATTTCCTGTTCGGCTTTTTTCAGGTAGTACTCAGCAGAATCAGTATAACCTGTTGATAAGTATATTTCTCCCCATAAAATATCAAAACGATCCGGGTATGAATAGTCAATGCCGTATGTGTCTAATAACTCAAGGTATTCTTTAGCTTTGTTATAATTCTTATGAAGCATACATTGATAAGTGTAATTTGTTATATAACGTTTGGCCGTTATAATGTCATTCATTTCAATTGCCATTTTTATACTTTCTATCCTGTAGTATTCAGCAGAATCTGTCACCTCAATCAATCCTAGGTAATATAGGGCTGAGTGATTATTCTTCTCATATTGTAAGCTTTTTCTAAAACTTTCTATAGCTTTATCCTCAAGATTATTATCCATATATATGTATCCCAAACGTTTGTGAATAGTTGCTATTTGCAAAGAATCGTTTATTTGTACAGCCAAAGATAAACCTGTCAATAGATTATCCATTGCTGGTAAGTATTCATGATTCTCATTGTATTGGGCAGCCAGAAGCAGGTATGAATCGATTAACTGTTTTGTCATTTTATGCTTTTTATAATATTCGATTGAATACATAATCATTGGTTCTTTTACTATTTCTCTATATCCGAAATATTCCGACATTCCTTTTAACCGCCAGTAATCAGCTTTATCTTTATCTGATAGATTATCCGCATCGGTAATTCCTGAAAGAAGTTCCAGGGCGCTATCGGGATCAATGATAAAAATATTTTCCACTTGCGAAAGGATTTTGCTTTCATGGCTTATCTTATTACGGCATCCGAACGAGAATAACAATATAAAGAATAAAAACATCAGGAGTTTCATAACAGTTCTTCAATCCGATTTATACTTGCGAAAGTAATAAATACCATAACGTTAAAACCGCCTATTTTCCGGCATATAAAGTTTTCGCAAACTTATAATGATTATAACAAACTATTAATCAAAAGCATAACGCTTAAGGAGCAGACATTTACATATAAAGATAATTACCCGACCCACCGGCAACGGTTTTTAAAAAAACCATAAACAAAAGAAACGATTTGTCTGTTTGAATAGTAAAATTGATATTATGAACGAGAATATGCTAAACAAGAAAAGTGTCGATAATGATGAACTTTCGGCAACAGACAAACTAAGAAAAGAAAAAAAGGACAATAAAAACAAATATGTTACCATTATTCCTGATAAGATTCAAGACCCGTCGGTGGACGAGCAGAATCCTATGGGCGAAAAGATTAAATAAAAATACCGGAAGTGGCCTCTACACTTATCCCATCCGCGATTATATTATCATTATAACCGTCCGGACATCTATGAAAAATAAAATGCTCAAAAAAACAGTTTACAGGTAATAGATACAGAAAATTAAATATTGCCTGATACTCTATATATATGGTAATGACTTAGTACGTCCGTATCGTATTGTTTTATACATTTGTATGTATCAATTGTATCTGCAAATGAATGTCAAAATGATCGTTTTCTACATAATCGGAGGGATAGTCGTTCTGCTTGTCTTCATCTACGTTACCGGTTTGTTATTGCCTACTGAAAGAGTCGTAAACCGGAAAGGGAAATTCAATGTGTCGCCGGAAATACTTTATAATATCGTCACCGACAACGCCCACTGGCAGTATCGCAGCGCACTAAAAGACCTGGTTATCCTTTACACAGATATAAACGGAATGGAAATCTGGAACGAAATAAGCCACGATGGAACGGTTATACATTTTCAAACGAGAGAAAAACGTCCGTATTCTTTTTACTCATTCGATATGGAAACGCGGATGTTTACGGGATATTGGACAGGTGAGTTTGAAGCCGACAGTGATGGAGGAACAATTTTCACAGCTACCGAACATATACGCATAAGGAATCCTTTTGTAAAAATACTTTCCTACTTATTCTTCGATATCGGTAAACTTATGGATGAATACCAACATGACCTGCGGAAAAAGACAGCCGGTATAGCCATATAAAAGGCATTGTATAATTTCTGTCTGTCATGATATAAATATTATTTATCGAACTGATATATGCCCATATCTGTTATAATAATAAAGAAACCAAGACAGTGATAAAACAAAACGTTTTTCAAAACCAAACTTAACTGATTACGTTTTTCAGAAATAAAAAGTAAAATAATTGATTGTTCATAAAATAAAGGATAGTTCATAAGGAATTATCCTTTTATTACGTTTAAAGGCATATTTTGGGTATTCTGAGTAAAATACAATAACGACCTCAACTGTGTGAAAAAATAGATAACTTGCTCGAAAACCGAAAAGACGAAAAGACCGAAACACGGAAACATCAAAAACAAACCGAAAAAACCTATTCATAAAACTCAACGCACGCAATATGGCCGATTTAATCAGGAAAGGATATGAAATGAAATTGATATAAGTTATTAATCCCCTATCCGGGATATCAAGAAAAAAGTGTTTTCATTCATCAATGAAAAACCTTCTATTGCAAGATCGTTATCATCATTACAATTGATACCTGATTGACCTGCACCAAGTTTTATCCACCATATCCTTTGTGCATCCTGAATTCTTACTACATAACTAATTGATCCGCCATGGTGTCCGTTTCTCTGTCTATCATGATAAGCTACGTTATGTATGCGAGCCCTATCATTCTTTATAGTTGTACTTTCGAGAGGAAAATCCATAAAATAAGACGATGCCGTACATTTTTGCTGTGGAATAGTAGATCTTGGAGAAGCGTTTACTGAAGGAATAAACTGATATGCAAAAGTGATGCTATAAGTGCCGGGCTTGAAAACTAACTGTGCATAATCCCTTGTGTCATTTGGTAATCTGTAAGTTTGTAACCTGACATCTCCATTTGTTTCATTTACAGTTTCTTTTAGAATTAATTCCCTTCCCTCACCCAGGTCTGCACCTTTCATAACATCAAACATTCCCAAAACAGGTTTGGATGGGTTTCTATTATCAATTTTGTCTGCCCCATTCAAATGAAAGACTGCAGAACGGGGGATACCCAGCTCCTTCAGTATATCATTAATTTCGTCTTCGAGCATTTCTTCATAAATAAATTCATTCCATTTGTCACCAGTCCAATAATAGAATCTCTGTCCTAATATTGATTCATCTTCCGTGATATGATCCGCTATATTAAATACAAGCAATCCAACGGCAGGATTCTGAATAGGATATGGATTACTATAGTCTATCAATTGTACCCTTGGCCCAAGGAATCCCCTATCATTACTTTTCAACTCCAATACTGCCGCCTCATGTGGAGAATCTCCGCTACCTATCGTTACCTGAGCCGACAATTCCAGTCCCATTAGTAATGTTATAATCAAATATATTATTCTATTATATATCATCCCAGTCTCCAACTTTAGTTATATATAAAAAGGTATTTCTATTTGGTAAAGATAATCCGCGCCTAGTAGTACAATCTCCGGAGCCTGCCCCTAGCCTGACAGTCCATTCTGTTTGTTCTCTTATCGGTGAAACGAAATTAATGGTTGCCGCATGCGATGATTTTGATTTCTGCCCGTGATAGGTATTAGAATATACCCTAATATCTTTTCGGGCCCCTCCATCTTTGGGATAGAAAGGAAATTCCATAAAATAAGAAGATACATTACAAGTGACATAATTAGAATCTGTCGGTATAAAAAGATAGGCAAAAACAATACTATATATTCCTGGTTCAAATACAATCGTATTTGTAGAATTCTCCTTTAGCCACACTGTGCCCCCCGAATGATTTATACTATCCTTTAAGGGAATATCTTTTGTTGAGCCAAAAGGGATATCCCTCATAAAATCACGTGCTCCAGGCCTGGTACCTGTTAGCATATCCGAACCATTTAAATACAATAAAGTAGGACGTGGAATTGCTAACCGCCCTATTTCACGGTCTACTTTATATTCAAGTTCATCATGTCCTATAAATCTTTCCCACCTTGGACCCAGGACCCCTTCATCTACCCAGTAATAAAACCGGTAAGGATATACTCGTTCATCAACAGGCTGATTAGGATCAGGCTGCGAGGTATTCAATACCAGTAACCCCGGTACTGCATTGGGTATGGTCAAATCGTCGAACCGTCCTGTCAAAGCAACTCTTGAGATTAAAAAGCCCTTATTCGACGATTGTAAATCTAACAGAGCGCTTTCATGAGGTGGATCTCCTGAACCGATGGTTACCTGTGCCGATAAATTTAAAGATAGCACATATAACAGGATAAATGAAAGTATACCTATTTTCACTATTTTCATAACATAAATTTAGTTTGCGTCCCCCAGCCGTGAAATATATAAAAAAGTACTTCTGTTTGGCATTGACAAGCCTGTTTTTCCATTGCACTTATCATCTCCTTGTCCTGTTCCCAATGCCACATCCCATGAGGTTTCGGTAAACAATACTGATACGTAACTTATTGTGTTACCATGGTCGCAGAACCTCCCTTGTTTATAATAATCCCAATAATCTCCACCTTCACCATAACCATGAAAACAGTTTGATTCAACACGTGTAAGACCTTTTGTAATGGAATTATCATCATTTATGAAATTTACGGGGAATTGCATGAAATAAACAGATGAAAAGCAATAGTCGTCTCCCGGCGGATATGCACTTGAACCGACAGGAGTAGCTGTATCGGCGGGAATAAACTCATAAGTAAATATAATACTATATATACCCGGTTGAAACGTAATAATGTATTTCTTTTTTCCACCGTTGAGAGTTACAGAGTCCAGCTTTACAGTTCCGGATGTATAATTTACCTTTTCGATCAAAGGTAAATAGGCCGAAGAATTGGGAGGAACTCCCTCTAAAAGGTTTACTACTCCATACATATTCGGATACTTTGCCATGTTTAAATTCAATGGGTCGTAATTGAATATCTGCTGTGTCCCGTTTAATGAAAAGATGGCCGGGCGAGGTATTCCCAGATTGGCAAGTCCTTGTTCGATATTTTCCATCAAAGTCTCTCTACCTACAATTTGTATCCACCTATCTGCTGACCAATAATAATACGCGTTAGCCTTAACCCTGTCTCCTACGGCAATTCTGGTATTCGAATCGGCAGTATTGAATACCAGCAATCCGTCGGTACAATTTGGTACGGTAGTGTTATCGAATATATCAGTTAAGGCTACACGTGGCCCCAGGAAACCTTTATCAGATGTTTTTAATTCGAGAACTGCGCTGGGATCCGGCGCGTCAGCCGAGCCGATTGTAACCTGTCCCGATAGCGAATAAGGTAAGACAACTAACAGGAGAAGTATAAATTTTAATAAAATAGATTCTGGTCTGAAATAAATCATAACTGAAATATTATATGTTTGGCGTTATATACTACAAAAATAGAATCACTATCATAAACAACAAAGCCTTATATAGCTTACGCTTAAATTCTTATCGGCATAATTTGCTTTTTTCGTTATTTATAGCCACATTCTGTCGGCACAGGAATATAAATGCGATTTTTTTGCTGAAATATATGGAAAAATCCTGCTTTTTTGTTTTATTTGTATAACCTTATATCTGAATAATATGGAACCGTCGAGCTTCATGGATAATTTCATAAATGCGCTCTATCAAAAAATTGAAAAAAGGAGTGAGTTAGTGTCTTATATCGCCAAGACTTTAAATTTGGAACGTGATTCTGTATCACGCAGGTTGAACCGGAAAGTTTTTTTTACGGCTGAAGAAGTAGCCGTTTTGTCACTGAAACTGGGTATATCGACCGATGGGTTGATCTATGGTAACTATAAGTACCTGCAATCTTCACCATTATTTTTTTATACGCCCATGAGCCAGCAATCGATAGATCAGCTTGAGAATAAAATAAAAACAAATTTACAGGATATTGCCATTATATCTTCCGAGCCTGCCGAATACAGCCTCATTTTTACTTTTCCTCCTCTTGAATTCCTTATGCCATACAGGAATCTTTTACGGTTTACCTATTTTAAATGGGGATATTACTACATTGGCCCCCAACAGTTTAAAAGTTTTTCCACATGGAAATTGCCTCAAAACCTGTTAAAGTTGAACGACAAAATCAAGGATATACATGCCAAGTGGCAGAACGTTCTTTATATATGGGATATTTCGGCGATCTGGTCGTTCGTCAAGGATATAATCTATTTTATATCAATTGGATGTGTCGGTGGAAATGATATACAATTGATTAAGCATGAGCTACACCTTATGCTTGAGGAACTGGAAAAAACAGCAAACGGAATGGAAACCTATCTATCTCCTGCGGGTAAAATCAATATCTATATATCGAGTGTACATATAGGAATAAATTTTTCTTATTTTATATCAGAGAAGAAATGTCTTAGTTCTTTTCACACCTATTTTGCAGGAACAAATTTTAACACGGATTATAATAGTACTATGGAAATCCACGACTGGATCCATTCCATGAAGAAAGTATGTACCCTTATCTCCGAAAGCGGCGCACGGGAAAGGAAATACTTTTTCGAAGATCAACATACTCTCGTCGATAAGATACAATGACACGCATATAAAGCAATATTATCATTGAAAACGACGCCATAAATATCTCTTTCTACAACCCAAGCTCATATATGAAAAAACTATTACAAACTAGTTTTGTGTCAATAGTGTGGCACACTTGTGCCATAATGATGGCATGACTCTGCCTTTACGTTGGCACAACTGTGCCAGTGCTATGGCACAATCAGTTTAATATCATATCTTCACTTTTACATCAATAATACGTTATCTCCCTTACATGGAGGATAGTTTCAGGTTCGGGGGTTGTTTTGCCTTCGGCTATAATTTTTCCTTTTCTTTCGGTCCAGTTTCCGGCTTTATCTAATGGGGAATAATCATAGCTGATGGTGCCGGTGGATCCATCAGTCGACTTTATGATTAATTCTTCCGGGAAATTATTTTTTCCGTAATGATATTCCCGGGAAACAACATATCCTTTAGAATCAATATTAACAGAAGAAAGACGTTCATGTCTATCCATTATATAGGTTACTACAGCTACCGTATCCTGATTATCGTCGAAAATCGTTTCAATATAGGTATGTTTATCCGCAATTTCCGTAATCCTTACTATTTTAGCTTTATTCCAAAAACTATCCCATCTCTCCGTAATATACACATCATGGCTAACTTTACGGATCACGGTAGTGTCCGGGGTTTCCAGGTGTGAAGCGTCGGAAGTCAATGTTATGATTTTACTTCCTTCATAAATATATTCCGTACTTATTTCTTTCAAAAGATCAGTATGACTGATCATATCACCTTTTTTATTAAAATGATAATGGTGTCCGGTAATCGGTTTATGCTCAATGTTATCAGAAATTTCATATTCCTTTGAGATAAGAAATTTTGGCCGCCCGTTAAGTCCCATATTCTTTGCAGTATTCTTAAATTGTCCGGCACAGATAAACGGGAAAGCCCAAGCAAATAGTATAACTATTATATACTTCATTAAGCGAATTTAGACAAGTGTCACAGAACTTTGAATGGGTTTTCTCCCCTTTTTACAATATCAAAAAATCTCTTTACAGAAAACTTATAATCTTCATCACGCATCGATTTGGAAAATAGTTTGAGGGAATCGTCGAAATAATGCCAACCCCAACCTATGCCGCTACCATAGCTTTCTCCTACACTTACATCCTCCATATCGCTGCCGTCTCCACCTTCTATATAGATAAACTCTCCTTCTGACCGGCGGGGCATGGAATGGTCGTCTGCAATAATATAAGGAGTAACGAGTGTTCCGCTTATATCCAAAGAACCGTCATTGTATTGACCATAAATACCATACCTTATGTGTGCATTGCCATCAATCTGTGTGTGACCGTCGCCGGAGAACAAATAGTCGCACGTTATATCCCTCAAAATATAGAGAACAGGTTCGTCTATAGTAATATCACCGTCTACCACGAGGTTTCCATCAATCACTATACCATACAGGTAGTTCTCCCATGTCATTCCTTTTAATTGCTTTTTATACCATCCCGCATCTAGATCTCCTTTTATATGTACATCTCCTTTATACAAAAGCAGGTAGTCGGTATCTTCATAATAGTTTTGGGGAATATCGTATTTCTTTTTAATTTCCTTTACGGCCACCAGTTCCTTTTCAGGCATTATCTCTTTAAATTGATTACTGTATTGTTCCTTTTCAACGAGTTTTTCTTTCAAACCGGAAGTAATCCTTGCCGCTTTTTCAAGTAGTTCTTTTTCCGTATCCGAATAATCTGTAACTGTATCCGATTCAAATCGTTCTTTCCATTCACGGTATTCTTTGTCTACCTTGATATCACTAAAGTCGGAGAAATGAGGATCTTTCCTCAAACAATCGTATACGATACGGAATGCTTCTTCCTTATGCCCCAGTTTCAGAAGTATGCGTACCTTCGTATCAAATATGAAAAAGTAAGACGGATCATCCGCATAATTGCATCCTAGTGAAACAGTCTCCAAAGCTTCTTCCAGCTTTTTAGTATCATCGGAGCGTTCATACACGTCCCAGGCAATCGTATTAGTTGCGAAACGAATTACTTCTTCATGGAATTTCCCCATTTCTGTAAAGTGAAAGATTGCACCCGAACGGATCGTTTTGTCCATTAACTCCATACATTTTTCGGCGTATGGCAAAGCTTTATCGATCTCATACGAACTAGCATAAATCCACATTATCTGGTAATGGGCAAACAGCAGATCATATTCATCGTCACTATCCCCGTGTTTATATGCGCTTATTGCTTTCATATACATTTTAAGCGCATTTTGCGAAGTGCTTCCTTCCTGGTTTTGAATTTCGGCGGCTTCCTGAATGTATTGTTTCGTAGTACTCATTTGACAACTTAGATTTATGTTAACAGATATAATAATTAGTAGTAATAAATGATATTTCATTTCCCGTTTTGTTTGTTATTGGTTCCCTTCGGATATAGCTTTTATCCGTTCTCTTAAACGTGTCAATTTATAAAATGCCGCAATATAAAAGATATGAATCTAATCACAAAATATTTATTAGCTTTTATGATTTAGAGGTTTTTTATAATAACTTGCCATTAGATTTGCTTTCGGACATGTATTTTTTCTTTATCCGTTATGTTTATTTTGCGTTACTGATCTGGGGCGTTCGATCCGGACGTTTCTTATCACGGCTGTGGCTTACGGGATTTGTTTCCCACCAACTTAAAGAATGTCGATGTTTAGCTCATTGATTAATTTCATCGCAAACATAATTATATTTATTCTCGCTATAATCCGCAAGTAACTTAAAACGAAAAACAAGATTTTAACACGAAATTTTAACGAATCGGAAAAGAAAGGGCGAAGCCCTTGTGAGCATTAGGATAGGGTATCACCCTATCTTGTCGGGGTGTCGCTCCTATTATAGCCCCATTCGGGGCATGAGCAAATGCTCTGAGGGCGTCGCCCTGACCTCGTTTACGACACCCGATTTCATATGGCGGTGCCATATATGCTAGTGCTTTGAGGCCTTCGGCCTATAATATCCACTGACCTGACGAAATCATACCAACTCATTAAGCTCACCCAGGGCGGCTTTGAGGATAAATCATGTACATTATCAAAAATGTAACGTACGTAACATTTTATTTATTGGATGTTAACGTCAAATACAGTAACATACATGCAAAAAAATAATAGGACGTTAGCTTTTTAAATCCGGAAGCTTCCCAATTATTTCAGGGTGTTTCGAGTGATAGAAAGACTTATCGGGTGGAAGATGATCTTCCACTACAAAACCTTTTCACATGAGCTTTACACCAAAAAAAATTGAACTTTACAGCGAAATTGTTTTGCTATCATCGCCCTACCTTTGCATTATACATTTAAAATTCAACATTCAAAATAGATACAATAAAAACAGCTTATTTTATTAACATTATTAATAACAGTTACTATCAGTCATTCATCAGCGCAAAACCGTTACGTCTTCGACCTATACGCAAGGAAATTCACGGGCTGTGACAACGTAACCGTAGAACATTCAAGAATTTGATTGTAATAAAATTCCAGTTGATTCGCAAGGTTATATTTTTGATACCAATAGAAAGTTCAGTAGTTAAAAAGATTGTTAAACAATAATAAATGAAAAAATAAGATGATAGGATTTATCTATATTGCGGTCCTTACGCTGGTTTTCGGATTAATAGCATGTGTTTCGGACGACCCTTTGAATGAACTATTTCCGTCCTCTAATCCTAACCTTGATATTAACAATATGAGTATACGAATACAGATTGGTTCACATACATTTACGGCAACTCTACAGGATAACGCAACTGCACAGGCGTTCGTCGCGTTGCTGCCCATGACCATTCAAATGAACGAGTTGAACAACAACGAGAAATATTACGATTTAGCGAATAGTCTGCCGACAACGGCCTCCAATCCCGGAACAATCCGCAACGGCGACCTGATGGTGTACGGCTCGCGCACATTGGTTCTTTTTTACAAAACTTTTTCTACCTCCTACAGCTATACGCGCATCGGTTCGGTAGATGATCCGTCCGGATTGCAAAGCGCTTTAGGTACAGAGAGAGTAAACGTAACTTTTGAAATTGCAGAAGATTAATAACGTTGAAAAGATGTCAGCACCTGCACTGCCTGTTAATTCCAAAGAAAGACATATTATTCTGGATGCATTGCGTGGTATAGCCCTCTTCGGGATATGCCTTGCCAATTATTCAGAGTTTTCCCTTTACTCATTTCTGGATAAAGAGGTAACTGCCGCCATGCCGACAGCAGGTATCGACCGGATAGTAAGGTATGCGCAATATATATTTATCGACGGTAAATTCTACACCTTGTTCTCAATCCTTTTTGGCATCGGATTCTCCATTATACTGTCTAATAGCAGACAGAAAGGTTACAAAGGGAAATATATTTTTTATCGCAGGATGATTATATTGGCATTTATAGGTTTGTTCCACCTGATTTTTATCTGGGCAGGAGATATACTTATACTGTACGCATTGATGGGTTTATTGCTGCCTTTCACGATAAAATGGTCTGATAGGAAACTGCTGTTCTGGTCTGCTTTATTACTGGTATTCCCTGTCCTTCTCGACGCTTGCCGTGAATTATACGGATGGGATCCCGCGGCTCCAGCGATACATGCAACGCAATATTTCCACGGGAAATACGGCATTACGGAAACGAATTTTCCTGTATGGCTTGCCGAAAAACAGACGTATCAGGATATACTCAAATTCAATGTGGCCGGTTCTTTTATCCGCCTGCAGGAATTTATTGACGGAAACAGGGCATTCAAAGTATTGAGCCTCTTTTTACTCGGCCTGTATATAGGCAGAAACCGGATATATGCCGAACTTGACAGCCATAAAACGATGTTGAAAAAAGTTTGCCTTTACGGTTTTGTAATCGGTTTCCCTGCGACATTACTGTATGCATGGAGCGCGATGAACGGGCAACCTTTCGGGCTGACCATACACTCGGCGCTCTATACCGCCAGTGTATTGCCGCTAAGCCTGGGTTATATTACGGCGATTTGCCTGTGGTATGCTCATCATAAAGAGCAGGCTATATTCAGGGTCATGGCAGCTTCCGGGAGAATGGCGCTAACGAACTATATAATGCAATCGGTGATGGGTATGATCATTTTCTATGGGATTGGCTTCGGGCTGGGTGCCCGTGTGGGATTAGTGTATGTAGAGATCATCGCCGTATTCGTATTTCTTTTCCAGATACTTTACAGCTATCTGTGGCTGGGAAAAATGCAGTATGGCCCGTTGGAATGGGTATGGCGTATGCTTACGTACGGGAAATGGTTAACTAATTCAACGGCAGGCATAACAAAAATTAAAAATGAAATCAATTAGTAACATTTAAAATAAAAAGATGAAAAAAGTAATAAGAAACAGATTCTACGAAGGTGAACGGCCTTTATTCGCTACAAACGATATCCATCTGGAGAACGTAAAGTTCTACCCCGGCGAATCAGCTATAAAAGAATGCAACAACGTGGAGGCGTACAAATGCGAATTCATGTGCAAATATCCCTTCTGGCATAATGACAATGCGGTGATAGAAGATTGCCTCTTTACCGTTTACAGCCGCGCGGCTATCTGGTATTCCAAAAACATACAGATGATTAATAGCCGTGTGGAAGCTCCGAAGATGTTCCGTGAAATAGATAACCTCTATCTTGAGAACGTAAAACTACCGAACGCAGGTGAAACGATGTGGAACTGCCGCGGCATGAAGCTACGTAATGTAGAGGCGCGAGGCGGCGATTATATCTTTATGAACGGTACGGATATCGATATCGACGGCTTTTACCTGCAGGGAAACTATTCTTTCCAGGATGCAAAGAATGTGGTGATCCGCAATGCCAAGTTGGACTCGAAAGACGCTTTCTGGAAAACGGAGAACGTAACTGTTTACGATTCGGAAATCAATGGCGAATATCTAGGGTGGCATTCAAAAAACCTGAAGTTGGTAAACTGCAAAATATCGGGTACTCAGCCTCTTTGCTATTGCACTAATCTTGTTATGGAAAATTGCACAATGGCCGAAGATTGTGATCTTGCTTTCGAATACAGCACACTCGAAGCGGTGGTAAACAGTGATATCGTAAGTATCAAAAACCCTACATCGGGCTTTATCGTGGCCAATCATATCGGAGAAATTATCTTCGACGAACATTGCAAAAACCCGGGTGGCTGTTGTATTAAGACAAATAAAGAAACCTGTTTTGCTTCATGAAGTACGACTTTGATGAACTGGTAAGCCGTCGTGGAAGCAATTCCTACAAATGGGACACGGCTAAAGATGATGATGTACTGCCTATGTGGGTAGCCGATATGGATTTCCGTACGGCTCCCCCCATTATCGACGCCCTGTCACGGCGTGTAATGCACGGCGTTTTCGGCTACACCAAAGTACCGCAAACTTATTTCGATGCCGTGATAAGCTGGTTTAAAAGAAGGCACAACTTCACCATAGAGAGGGATTGGATACTGTTCACCTCTGGTGTAGTACCTGCTTTATCCGCAGTGATCAAGGCATTGGCGGAACCTGGCGACAAAGTGATCGTGCAGACTCCTGTATATAACTGCTTCTTCTCCAGCATCCGCAACGACCAGTGTGAGATGATGGCGAACGAGTTGATATATAAAGACGGCACGTACTCCATCGATTTCGACGACCTGGAACGAAAAGCGGCCGACCCGAAAGCCAGACTGATGCTTCTTTGCAGTCCTCATAACCCTGTCGGCAGGGTGTGGACACACGAGGAGCTCGTACGCATCGGGGAAATCTGCCTGCGCAACAATGTGATCGTCGTATCGGATGAGATTCACTGCGACTTGGTGTACGAAGGGCATACGCATATCCCGTTCGGCTCCCTCAGTGATGCATTCCTGCAAAACTCCGTTACCTGTACCGCCCCGAGCAAAACGTTCAACCTCGCCGGAATACAGGTTGCCAACATAATCGCTGCAGATGAAGAAATACGTCGCAAAATAGACAAGGCGCTCAATGTGAACGAAGTCTGCGAGATAAACTGTTTCGCCGTAGAAGCCTTGACCGCCGCATACACCGAAGGTGAGGAATGGCTGGAAGAACTGAAAGCATACCTAAAGGAAAACTATAATACGCTCTCGGATTTCTTCAGGGAATACCTCCCGCATCTGCCGGTGCTTCCTCTGGAAGCTACCTATCTGGTGTGGGTTGACTGCTCGGCGTTGAACAGGACATCCAAAGAAATTATGGAGACTTTGCTTGAAAAAGAAAAGCTATGGATTAACGAAGGCACCATGTACGGCGAAGCGGGCGAAGGATTTATCCGTATCAACATCGCCACCAGCCGTGAATTAATGCTAAAAGGATTGAAGAAGATCAGAAATATATACGGTACATGAAGCAACATAGCGGAGCGGAGAAACAGAGACTGAGCATCATTGTCGCTTATTTCCTGATATATGTAGTCTGGGGTTCCACTTATTATTTTATCGGTGTGGCCCTGCGCGGGCTACCGCCCTTCCTGCTAGGAGCTTTACGCTTCACTGCCGCCGGGCTACTATTACTTGCCTGGTGCCGATACCGCGGAGAACCTATCTTTAAGAAGAGCCTGATCAAAAAGTCCGCCGTCAGCGGTATCGTTTTGCTATTTATTGATATGGCGGTCGTCATGCTGGCGCAGCAGTACGTCAGCAGCAGTCTTGTCGCCATTATCGCAAGCTCAACGGCGATCTGGATCATGGCGCTCGATGTTCCCATGTGGAAAAAGAATTTCCACAGCCCTGCCGTAATAGCAGGCATTATTATCGGCTTCCTCGGTGTGATGATGCTATACATCGAACAATTCAGCCTCGACGAACAGGTAGGCGAACGCCGTGAGTACGGTGTCCTACTGCTCATCTTCGGATGCATCTCCTGGGCATTGGGGTCCCTCTATGCCAAATACCGCTCTTCCGGTGAGGAAGAAGTAAACGCCTTCGCCGGTTCTGCTTGGCAAATGCTCTTTGCAAGCGCCATGTTCTGGATTTGTACCCTGATCAGCGGCGACCTGTCCAAAACCAACTTTGCCGCCGTCCCTACCACCTCGTGGCTATCACTTATATACCTGATCATCTTCGGCTCCATCATGGCCTACTCTGCCTACGTTTGGCTCCTGAAAGTACGCCCCGCCACCGAAGTAGGTACCCACGCTTACGTCAACCCCTTCGTCGCCGTCTTCATCGGCATGACCCTCGGCAAAGAAGATGTTACCTGGATACAGTTCGCAGGGCTGATTATAATTTTACTAAGTGTGTTATTGATCAGCAGGCGGAAAGAGACTTCCTGAACAATAATAATCCGCACTTTGGTTTTCGGTTGTTCGTGGCTGTATTTACCTATTATTTTATTGTTGTATCATAGGCCAACGGCCTCAGAGCATTAGCGTATGGCGCTGCCATAGGTAGCGGGGAAGTGTTGGATTATGAGGGCGAAAGCAAAGTTGCTCATGCCCCATACGGGGCTTGCTTGCGGGCGATGCCCCTAGAAATGAGGTGTCGCCCCTTCCATTCGGGCGATGCCCGACACTATTTGCTGCCCGGGGCTTTGCCCCTGCATTATTTATATACTTTCAGATAAAACTTCATCCTTGCAACATTTCCGCTACAATAGAAATGGGGTGTTCGCATTTCTTGGTGGTGGACATTTCGATTTGCCATTTGCAAGTTTCGCAGTCGGTTACTACGTAGTCTATGTCGAAGGCTTCGATTTGTTTAAATAAGTTTTCGCCTATGTCTTGGGAGGTTTGGTAGTTTTCTTTTTTGAATCCGTAGGTGCCTGCTATTCCGCAACATTGGGAGTCGAGGCGGTGTAATTCGATGTTGGGTATTAGTTTGAGCAGTTCCAATGAGTAGTAGCCCCAGCCTAACTTCTCCAAATGGCAGGGGGCGTGGTAGGCTACTTTGATTTTTTTGTTTTTGAAACGGAACTTTATGTCGTTGTCTTTATTTAATATCCTGTATATGTAGCGTGTTGCCAGCTCTATGTGTTCCCTTACGTCTTTGGTGTCGATATCCAGCAGGTGCGGGTATTCGTCGCGTATCGTGAAGGTACAGGTGGAAGAAGTGGCTACTACGGGGATGTTTTTCTTCAGCACGGATTCGCGTATAGATTTCATGTTTACTACCGCCTGTTTCTTTGCTTGGTTGATAAAGCCGTTAGAGATAAGGGCTACACCGCAGCATTTTTCTTTTTTCAGCAGTTGGACGCCTATCCCCATGGCGTTTAGGACTTTAACGAGGTCTTTTCCCAACTTGGGATTATTGTAGTTGGCGTAGCATCCGTGGAAATAACTGACTTGTTTTGAGTATGTATTTTGCTTTTCTGCCTGTTTCTTGTACCAGCTTTCGAAAGTACCTGAAGAATATTTCGGGAACGTCCTCCGGTGGTCTATATTTAATACGGAGTCGAGAATAGTTTTGACGGGTTTTAACCGCAGGCTACCATTTATGACAGGGGCTAAGGGGGAAGCGAGCGTTCCGACCAGATCGGTGTTGGCTAATATAAAATCCCTTACGCCCGGTTTCTTCTTGCTGTACTTTATCCTGGCGGACTGAATGATATCACCTATCCTTACGTTAGACGGACATGCCACCTCGCACCGTTTGCAGTTGATGCAATAGTTCAGCGCTTCGTCGAAATAATTATTCTTTTTCAGGCGCAGACGTTCTCCATCTGGTCCCGCCTGTTTCGGACCAGGATAGTTTGGGTTTACAGCGGCTACCGGGCAATACACGGTACATACGGTACATTTGATGCATTGTTCGAAGTTATTCTCGCTGATATTGTGTTGTTGCAATTTCATATACTATCCTTTAGTCTTCTGTTTTAAATATCATTTGCTATAAAGAGGGCGCTGAGGATGGATACACCCGCGCCGGTACCTTCTTTTATGGGATTGAAACCATCGAGGATCGCTCCTGTGACATAGAGGTTATTGATAACGTTCTTCTCACGGATTCCCCTGAAAAAAGTATCGGTTTGTACACCGTATTGCTGATACCCCTGCGACTCGAACAGTTTGGGATTGTGCCAGTCTTTTCTGTTTTCAGCGTAGGTGACGTCTAATCCGAAAACGGGTTCGTATATTTTATCGGGGGTTGCAATCAGACCTTGACTGAAGTAACTGCCTGTCGCCAGGATAAAGTGATTGCCGCTAAAGGGTATATCGCCGTGATTGAAAGAATAGACCCTTTTGACGGTATTGTTCTCAATATCCGCTTTCCGTACGCTGTCGCCAAGCATATAAACGCCGCCTAAACTCACGAAATAGTTGCGCAGATATTGTTGGGTATAAATGCCGGCTATAGAAGGAGGCATGGTAGGGATCAGGAATAAAGGCTTCGGCAGCAGCTTCTTTAATTTGTCGATAGACGATTTCTCAAGTCCTATACAGGCCGGGAAGATGATCGCATCGCTGTCCGTCGACTTCTCGATCAGTACCTGGCTAACTTCCTCAATGTGTTTATCCAACACCCGCGCGATATTAGTGGAACGTAATTCGCTGGGATTACGGCGGAGGTGCTCGAGGGCTTTGATATTAAAACGGAGAACCTCGCATTCCGTCTCTAACTTTGTAAATTCGTCGGCAATGAAATCAGGATGAAAATCCAGAAACCCGTTGATATTGAATATCGATACTTTCTTCCATGGCAATTGTTGTTTATCATCGATGAAAGCGAAATTATCCATCGAAAGCCATGTGGGTTTCAATGTCCCCATAGGCGTGATGCGGTAATGATTCTTTTGCGCGGTGCCTTGCAGCGGAATACCGATCTCTTTGAAGAATGTTTCCGCCTGCATCGCCAACTTTTCAAACTGCTGCCCGTCTAATTTTGCATAAGGATGATCGGGAGAGCGCTGGATCAGCTTTCCAACGGATTCAATGGGATTGGTAACTTCTTCACCGTCGGGCAACGTGTTTAACAGGTCGAAAGAGCCTGATGAGAAGTGCAGGGCGCTTTGTCCCGAGGATATAATTACGCAACGCTGTCCCTGCTGTGATAATTTAATACCGCAAACCAGTCCCGACAGACCTCCACCTATAATAACTGTATCGAAATTCATAAGGTTATTTTTCGTTTGGGTTTAATCCACATACACTTTCATACACCCAGGAGGTATATTCGCTTTCGCGTAAGGTATCACCCCATGCGATCGAGTATATACCCCGCCAGCGTTCGCTTAAAAAGGTAGATAATTCTTCTTTTACACGTTTGGTGCAAAAGCGGTTGTCTTTCCGTAAAAGCCCTGCTGCGCGGCATGCGCACAGTTCACCCTGGCATGTTCCCATGCCAACACGCGTACGCCTTCGCAGATCGACAAGGCTTTTTACGTTCAGTTCGTCGAGGGCGTAATTTACTTCGCCAACCGATACTTCTTCACATTCGCACACCAGGCTGTTCTCCAAATCGGTATTGTCCGAAAGTTTCTCCGCCATATCGCCATGCCTGTAAATCGCCGAATTGCGTTGAGCAAGGGGAAGGGAAAATACTTTCTTTGTGATGCTTTCGATATTTTCGCGCGATCCCGGCAGCTTTTCTTCCGCAGTAGTGCAACGTACGGCGACGTTCAGTTTCTTACATATAATGTCAGTTGCCCATTCGGCCATCAGGCGGTAGGTCATCAGCTTACC
The DNA here is from genome assembly GCA_032058265.1 of Tannerellaceae bacterium. Classification (GTDB taxonomy): domain Bacteria; phylum Bacteroidota; class Bacteroidia; order Bacteroidales; family Tannerellaceae; genus DFXE01. The sequence goes on along the minus strand of DAMCDT010000020.1, from coordinate 2,088 downwards.
TCCCGTAATGGTGATGTAGCCATGCAGTCCGTCGCGTTTGGCATGGTCAAGCAAAACGATTCCCCGGCTGACGTTCCGTCCCGTAGGATCATCGTCTGCCGCCACTAACGGCCTCACACCTGCGTATGCCCTGAGGATACGCGTCCAAGCCAGGCGAGGAGAAAGTTTTTCGCCTTCACGGATCAGGATATCGACCTCCTCAGGCGTAACGATCATATTGTCTATCTGGTCGTATGGGATATTTGTCGAGGTCGTCCCTATCAGCGAAATGGTATCGCCGGGCACGAGAATATCCGCGTCGGCAGGTTTACGGCAACGGTTCAGCACCATATTGTTCACACGGTGTCCGAAGATCAGCAATGAGCCTTTGGCCGGCAGCATTTTTATTTTGACGTCTGCGAAAGCAGAGATACGTTGACCCCAGATTCCTCCTGCGTTGACAATAACAGAGCCGTATATTTTTTTTATTTCGTTTGCTTTGAGGTCGGCCACTTCAACCCCTATGATCCTGTCTTGTTCCTTTATTAAATCGGTGACTTCATGGTACGTATATATAACCGCACCGTTAGCTTCCGCATCGATCATATTCGACGCTGTCAGCCTGAACGGGTCTATCGATCCGTCTGGAACCTTTACGGCTCCTTGGATCAACGGGTTGGCGGAGGGTTCCAGCAACAACGCTTCTTTCGGGTCGATCACCTGTGCGTCGATCCCAGCCGTACGGCACGCTTCCACAAACTGCGACTGGAAGTTCAGGTCGTCTTCGGGCAAACTCAGGAATAAACCGCTGGTTTCCTCCACGCAATGGCTGGCGATCCTTTTTAAAATCATATTTTCTTTGATGCACTCTTCGGCCGATTCCTGATCGGTGACGGCATAACGCGCGCCGCTGTGCAACAGGCCATGATTGCGTCCTGTGGCTCCCGTAGCTATGTCGGAGCGTTCAAGCAGAACTGCCTTCAGCCCCCTGCGCGAACAATCCCTGGCGATACCCGCCCCCGTAGCTCCTCCACCGATGATAATTACATCGTATGATTTTGTTTTTCCCATTTTATTCATCAGAATCATTTTCGCACAAATAAACAATAAAATCGAAACTTATCAAAATTAAATCGAAACTATTTTTGCGACAAACGAAAGGTTTTGTAAAAAAACAAAGCCTCTGCCAATAACTATACGGTCATTGACAATGAAGCAAATCTAACTATCATAAAACTATGGTTATCTTTAAATTTAACTTACCGCGAGATATAATAAAGCAGCCAAGCAGCTTCCGCAAATAGGCGCAATAACGGGCAGCCAGGCATATCCCCAGTTGCTGTCTCTTTTATTCTTAATCGGCAGGATGAAATGGGCGATACGCGGGCCGAGGTCGCGCGCAGGATTAATGGCGTAACCCGTAGTGCCACCCAGCGACATACCTATCGCCACAATAAGCAGAGCAACAGGCAAGGGTCCTGGAATACCTGCCCCCGCAGCCATCAGTACACCGAAAACGAGCATAAATGTCCCGATAAGCTCACTTGCAAAATTAGAGAACAGCGATTTGATAGCGGGGCCCGTGGCGAAAGTTCCCAGTTTAGCATCGGGATCTTCCTCTAGGTCGAAATGAGGTTTATACATCAGGAATACGAGTACGGCTCCCAGAATGGCACCCAATATCTGCGCGATGATATATCCTATTACATTGCCTTTGAATGTTCCCGCTATGGCAAGTCCGATAGTCAGTGCAGGATTCAGGTGTCCTCCCGAATAAGGGCTTGAGATAAACGCCGCAACGAAAACGGCAAAACCCCAGCCGAAAGTAATGACTATCCATCCCGATTTGTTGCCCAATGTCTTTTTGAGGTTTACATTGGCACATACGCCCACGCCAAACAGTATAAGAATGGCAGTACCTATAAATTCAAATAAAATGTCTTTTCCCATGGTATTTAATTATGATAGATTGTAAATAGTAGAATTTGTTTGTATAGCTTATTTTACCCAGGATTGCGAACGATGTACAGCCTCCGACCATTTCTTCTTCGCCAGGTGCATATCGATTGTATGATCGGGTTCGAAACGTGAATTAACATGCCATTGTTT
>DAMCDT010000019.1:5907-22226 GCA_032058265.1 Tannerellaceae bacterium | reverse complement strand
CATCCTTCCAGTCCTAACATACGGGTTTTAAGCATAGGGGCCAAAACAGTTTTAAGCATGGTTTGCCCTGTTTTATAGTCTTTACCGCTGATAGCTACCTTGTTTTTATCAGCCATTTCCCAGATAGCAGGAATATCGAGGCATAAATTAGGCGCTCCCATAATGAAAGAACAACCTTCTGCAATTGAAGCATAAGCGTAACACATACTCGGAGAGATAACTTCCGTCTTATTCTCTTTGAGCGCTTTTTCAAAAGCTTCCAGGCTTTCGTGCTCTTCACTTTGAGGTATATATACTTCCGTGCTGGCAGCCCACATAACCACCACACGGTCACAGTTGTTTTCAGCCTTGAAATGGCGGATGTCTTCACGTAATTGCTCGGTCAGGTCCCAACGCGTAGCGCCTTGCTTCACATGCGTTCCATGAAGGCGTTTAACAAAATCCTGGTCGAAAACAGCCTTCATAGGTTTTATGGCAACCAGTTCGTCTTTAACGACTTCAAAGTCTTCTTTCTTTAATACTTCGGCATGTTTCGTGGCTTCATAAATGTTTTCTTCAAAGATATCCCAACCTCCGAATACCAGATCGTTCAGGTCTGCCAACGGAACAACATCTTTTATTTTGGGGAAACGATTTTCATTACGTTTTCCCAAACGTATGGTTGCCAACTGAGTTAATGAACCGATAGGGGTACCATGCCCTTTGCGAACGGATAAGGTACCAGCTATAAATGTGGTCGACACAGCGCCTCCCACTCCGACAACAAGAATCCCAAGTTTGCCCTTGGCTTCTTTTACTTCAACTTTTTCCATGTTAAATTAAGTTCAAAGATAATCGTGCAAAGATACGTTTTTCAAATTAATAAAATATGTTTAGTTCGTGAAAGTATTGGGCGAATTACCGATAAGTATATATCTTTAACGCCGCTAATAAATGATAACTACTGATACAAATGAATGCATCTATAGGAATTTCAAAAGAAAAAGTTCGTTATGCCGCCCTTTCTTTCTTTTTAGCCCAGGGCTTATGTTTTTCAAGTTGGGCAAGCCGTATCCCTGACATCAAAGATCAATTTGTGGTCAACGACGCATTCTATTGGGGATTGGTTTTATTCCTTATTCCCGTAGGAAAATTCATTGCAATACCTCTTGCCGGATATCTGGTATCAAAACTGGGAAGCCGGATCATGGTGCAGGTAAGTATCCTGGGTTATGGCCTATCATTGTTTGCGGTAGGTACTGCATCACATATTATATTATTGGGTATTTTTCTGTTTTCTTTCGGTGTCTTTTGGAACCTCTGCGATATTTCCCTAAATACCCAGGGAATAGGAATTGAACGGTTGTATGGACGGACCATCATGGCTTCGTTCCATGGAGGATGGAGCCTGGCAGCCTGTATGGGGGCGCTCATAGGATTTGTTATGATCGTTATGGATATCTCTCCTTTTTATCACTTCTCAATCATAGCGGCAATTATTGTGATAATAACATTAGCCGGCCGGAGATTTTTACAGGACGACGCGCCGGTAGAATCTAAAAAGACAGAAGAAACAACGAAGAAACGTAAATTTACTATGCCTGAGAAACTTCTTCTTCAACTAGGCTTGGTAGGATTATTTGCTCTAATTGTCGAAAGCGCCATGTTCGATTGGAGTGGTATTTATTTCGAATCTGTCATTAATGTGCCTAAATCCCTTCAAATAGGTTTCCTTGTTTTTATGGTAATGATGACGGTCGGGCGCTTCCTGACCAATTATGCTTATAGTATCTTTGGAAAGAAACGGGTATTGCTGATTGCCGGATCACTGATATTTATCGGGTTTATGATCTCATCCTTATTAGGCGATGTATTTGATACCCTGACGCTGAAAGTAGTTATCAATTCGATAGGGTTTATGTTGGTTGGATTAGGTATTTCCTGTATGGTGCCGACCATTTACAGTTTTGTGGGAGCAAAATCAAAAACACCAGTGGGTATTGCCCTTACGATATTATCCAGTATCAGTTTTATAGGTTCTCTTATCGCCCCTTTATTAATAGGAGCAATTACACAAGTATTCAGTATAAAATATGCGTATCTGGTTGTAGGATTACTAGGTCTGTGTATTGTACTGATGGTAACCTTTACAGATGCTTTCAAAACCGAAAGTGAAGAAAATCCTCGTTAAAATCCAAGCTGGGTGATAAAAAACTTTAATGAAGAAGGCTGCAAAAGGATTGGGAATAGCAATCCGTACAAGGCGCCGTAGAAATGGGCATTATGGTTAATATTATCCGACGATTGTTTTGCCATATACTGGCAATATACAAGGTAAAGGATGCCAAAGATTATCCCCGGTATCGGGAGGATAGCAAATAAATAAATTCTTCCCCACGGGTCGAAAATAATTGAAGAGAATAAGACTGCCGAAACAGCTCCTGATGCGCCAATGGAATGATAAAAAATATTATCGCGGTACTTGAACAGGTCGTATAAAGAAGCAAAGATCATACCTCCGAAATACAGTCCCAGATATCCCCATTTACCAAAGCCGATTGAATCGAATAAGGATTCCATATATGTACCGAAAGACCAGAATGTAAACATATTGACAAGTAAATGCATCATATCTGCGTGAACGAATCCATACGTAATGATACGATACCATTCATTTCTTTTAAAAATGGCGTAAGGGTTGAAAGATAGCCGGTTAAATAAATCTCTCCTGTCGAAACACATGAAGGATACAATAGCAGTTGTACCGATAATCAGGTATGTAATCATAGACTTTTTTTATTATTCAGGACAAAAGTAGCAAACATTTTCATATTCATATTATCTTTGCAATATGATAAGACGAATGATAGCCATATTATTCATCATTTCTTTCTGCATGGTTTCATGCGTTAATGAAGAATTTATCCCCAACGAACCGGACGACGAAATACCACCGGTTAAGTCGGATAAGACAGATCAGACCGTTTTTATGTATATGCCCTGGTCGACTGATCTTACCTCTTACTTTCATAATAATATTGCCGATCTTGAGAAGGCCGTAAAAAAGAATATCCTCAAGAATGAAAGGTTTCTTGTATTCTTATCGACTTCCTCAACCGAAGCCATCCTTTTTGAATTAAGGTATTATAAAGGCCAATGTATACGTGATACCCTTAAAAGTTTTACCGATCCCGCCTTGACCACTTCAACCTGGATAACTTCCCTTTTAAATGATGTAAAAGACTTTTCGCCTGCCAATCGTTATTCCATGATTATTAGTTGTCATGGCCTGGGTTGGATACCTGTATCTTCCTATTATATGAGAAGTTCCGGTGAAAAGTATCACTGGGAATATGAAGGAGGGCTTAAAACACGTTTCTTCGGAGGGCTTACCAGTGAATACCAAACGGATATTACCACGCTGGCTGAAGGGATAACCAATGCAGGGATTAAAATGGAATACATCATGTTTGATGATTGTTATATGTCAACCATTGAGGTTGCGTATGATCTGAAAGAGGTTACTAATTATCTGATCGCTTCTCCCACTGAGGTGATGGCACATGGATTCCCTTATGATATTATCGGCGAGCATTTGGTAGGTGATGTCGATTATGCCGGTATTAGCAATGGCTTTTATAATTTTTATACTAATTATGAAGCAATGCCATGTGGAACGATCGGTGTTACGGATTGCTCCGAATTGGATGATCTGGCGTCTGTTATGAAAGAGATAAACCAGCAATTCACCTTTGATCCCGACTTAATAAGTAGTGTACAGCGCTTGGATGGTTATTATCCAATCATTTTCTTTGATTTTGGAGACTATGTATCCAAATTATGTACGGATAATACATTATTGACTAAGTTTGAAGAACAACTGGAACGTGCTGTTCCTTCTATTTACAGAAAACATACTCCTTACTATTATTCCATGAGCGGGGGAAAAATTGCCATTAATGCCTATTCAGGTATTACCATATCCGATCCAAGTACCAATTCAAGAACTTCACCTAAAACTCAAACAGCCTGGTATCAGGCAACTCATTGATATCTTCTGTCTTCTTTTATTCAATGCGTTCTGGAATATTTACACACACAAAGAAAGAACAGGCGATATGCAGGATAATTTTTAATTCACACTCACATATTCAATCGTATAGCCTAATCCTCCTCCTTGCTGCACGAGGCTAAAGATGCTATTAGGAAAAACAGTGTTGTAAATGAAAATAAACTGCTAAATTTCATACAATTGCTATTTAATGTATTAATCAGATGCGACAAATATAATGATTTGTATTTAATTAAGATACAATCTCTTAGTAAATATTATATCATGGTTTACCACAAAAAACACACCTCTATTTGAAGTTTTGTCTTAATTCCAATTGAACTTATTGTTATATTCCCCTGCATTTCTTCTGTGTTGGTAAAACAGGGCTTTTTCTCTCTTTGATACTGTTCTTGATACATGAATAAAGGCCAACGATTTCCTCGCGTCACCCATCACCGGATGTAAACTTTCTATTATCCAGTGCGATAGGGTGACACGAAGAGGTGCAGGCTGTTTATTCTTTTCCGAAATGTCCCGTCACCGGTTCATAGACGGGGAAACGGTGCAGGCCGCCCTTTTTAAGCTTACCATCTTTTACTAATTCTCTTAAACGGCGATTCGCCGTAACTTTGGTGTATCCGTAAAGTCGTTGGAAATCTTCCCGTGAGATATAGGGATATAAAGAGAAATAACGTGTCAGGCGATCGACAATCACTTCTTCGGCGTGCTTCTTGGAATGCCTTTTTTCTGATACCCGCTCAAAATGCATATCTTTCAAACGTTTAATCAACTCTTTTTCCGGTCTGAAAGTCACCGATTTAAAGTGTATAGATTCAGCACGAATTTCGTTTGGAGTGCGTACCGGCGGACAAGTCAACGTGATTTGGAAATAGCCTAATCCGTCGATATGGATACGGTTTCCTTGCATGAATTGATTAACAGCTACATCACTCAAAGCCGTCAATACAGCCTTAACGTCTGCCGATGATACGGTACAGCGGCTTTCTATTTCTTTTGCCAGGTAATTGGTGCCGGTTGTTCCTGATGTGATAACCCGTGCATGTAACCGTTGTTTTCTTTTTGCGGAAGGAGGGTTCTGGTAAAAATCGTAATTTGCTGCCATAGTTCTATTGTTTTGATAATGAATAAGTCTTTGTTTGGTCGTTTATTTTTTTCTTTTTCACCCATGTGAGGCGTTCGCCTCACCCTTGTGATTCGATTGTTTCACCTCTGTGATCCTGTCGCATCACAGAGGTGAGGCGATCTCTTTTTCGGGTACAAATATACAAAATATAACGTATTAAATGATATAAATATGTTAACCAAGTTATTATATGATTTTTCCGGTAAAAGATTTGTAATATGCATATTTACAGGTATATATTTGTTAAAATTTTAAATAAAACATGTATGGAAAAATTAATTTTATCTATGAAATAATTGTATGTAAATCTTATTTATTTATTAAAAAAGGACAAAAAAGAAAGAATGGTGTATCTCCCGGAAAACAACTGCACACTACGGCTCTTAAAGCAGGTAAATCTACATCATATATATAAATTATTGTCAATTATCCGACTCCTATATAGAATTAAGCAAACCGCCTGTTTTATTTATAGATAGCAATATATTTCTTTATTTATGTTACAAATTGAAAGAATGATTAATTATTTCATAAATCTTTTTGACTAATTATTTATTATTTATATTTCAAAATGAAATATATTATCTATATTTGCGATCAAAATGGTATTTTAACAGGTAAATAGCAAACACAAAGACAATATCTATGAGGCAAGAAAATCGTTTTAACATGCAGCAGGGGTTATATGATCCTGCCAATGAGCATGATGCATGCGGAGTAGGGATGTTGGTAAACATTCATGGAGGAAAATCGCATGATATTGTAGAATCAGCCCTTAAGGTATTGGAAAATATGCGTCACCGTGGCGCGGAAGGAGCTGATAGCAAAACAGGAGATGGTGCAGGTATTTTATTGCAAATACCCCACGAGTTCATTTTATTGCAGGGAATTCCCGTACCGGAGAAAGGAAAATACGGGACAGGATTGGTTTTTCTTCCGAAAGAAGAAGAACAACGGGCTACCATTTTGAGCATTATGATCGAAGAGATCGAGAAAGAAGGCCTTAGTCTGATGCATCTGCGTAAAGTTCCTGTAAATTCGGATATATTAGGTAAAGGCGCACTTGAAACCGAACCGGATATCAAACAAATATTCGTTACAGGTTGTGATAACCAGGAAGAGTTTGAATTAAAGCTTTACATTGTAAGGAAACGTATTGAGAAAAAGGTTTCGATGGGCGATCTCTCATCAAAAGATGATTTTTATATAGCATCCCTTTCGACTAAAAACATTGTTTACAAAGGAATGTTGGAATCGATGCAACTCCGTCATTATTATCCTGATCTGACGAACCATTATTTTACCAGCGGTTTGGCGTTGGTTCATTCCCGTTTCAGCACAAATACATTCCCAACATGGAGTCTGGCACAACCTTTCCGTTTGCTGGCTCATAATGGTGAGATCAATACGATCAGAGGAAACCGTTCATGGATGGAAGCGCGTGAAAGCGTCCTTTCTTCTCCCCGTATTCCGGATATAGAAGAGATACGTCCGATTATCCAGCCTAAGATGAGCGATAGTGCTTCATTAGATAATGTACTGGAGTTTTTTGTGGCTTCCGGGTTGAGTTTACCGCATGCTATGGCTATGTTGGTGCCCGAAAGTTTCAATGAGAGTAACCCCATTTCAGAAGATTTAAAAGCCTTTTATGAATATCATTCCATATTAATGGAACCGTGGGATGGTCCTGCAGCTTTATTATTCAGTGACGGACGCTATGCGGGAGGTATGCTGGACCGGAATGGTTTGCGCCCGGCACGTTACCTGATCACCAAAAACGATATGATGCTGGTTGCCTCTGAAGTAGGGGTAATGGACTTCGAACCTAACGAAATTAAGGAAAAAGGACGTCTGCAACCAGGTAAAATCCTATTGGTTGATACGGAAAAGGGAGAGATCTATTATGATGGTGAACTAAAAAAGCAATTAGCGGATGCTAAACCTTATAAAACCTGGTTGGCGAACAACCGGGTTGAGTTGGATGAATTAAAATCAGGGCGAAAAGTTACTCACCTGGTCGATGAATATGAGAAAAAACTAAGAGTTTTCAATTACAGCCGTGAAGATGTTGAACGTATTATCACACCGATGTCTACCGGTAGTGCTGAACCGGTTGGTTCGATGGGAAATGATACTCCTTTAGCGGTATTGTCTTCTCAGCCTCAATTACTGTATAACTATTTCAGGCAACAATTTGCACAGGTAACGAATCCGCCCATCGATCCGATCCGTGAAGAACTGGTCATGAGCCTGACTGAATACATCGGGGCAGTAGGCAATAATATTCTGGTGCCGGATGAAAACCATTGCAAAATGGTGCGTCTGAATCATCCCATACTAACAAATACGCAATTAGACCTTCTTTGTAATATACGGTATAAAGGATTCAAATCAACGAAACTAAATATGTTGTTTGAAGTCAGGAAAGGCCGTGAAGGATTACAATCTGCTATTGATAATTTATGTAAACAGGCTGAGCAGTCTGTCACAGATGGAGTCAACTACATTATATTAAGTGATAAATCGGTCGATGAGAAATATGCTCCTATACCTTCTTTATTAGCGGTCAGTGCGGTTCATCATCATTTAATATCCGTTCAGAAACGTGTGCAAACGGCATTAGTTGTGGAAACGGGTGAAATGCGTGAAGTGATGCACGCGGCCCTATTGTTAGGTTATGGTGCTAGTGCGATCAATCCTTATATGTCGTTTGCGATCATTAAAGACCTTGTCAGCCGTCAGGAAATACAGCTCAACTACGAAACAGCACGGAAACATTATATTAAAGCGATCTGTAAAGGATTGTTTAAGATAATGAGTAAGATGGGTATCAGTACGATCCGTAGTTACCGGGGAGCGAAATTGTTTGAAGCTGTCGGACTGGGTGAGGAAGTTATCCGTAAATACTTTGGAAATACATCCAGTAAAGTGGGCGGTATCCGGTTGGGTGAAATTACAGCCGATGCCATAGCGATGCATGAAGCTGCTTACGGCAATGAAGTAGATTCGCTTTTAAAACATAGAGGTATATACAGTTACCGTAAAGACGGTGAAAAGCATTCCTGGAATCCGGAAACCATATCAAAACTTCAATTGGCTACGCGTTTAGGTAGTTACCAGTTGTTCAAAAAATATACCCAAGAAATAGATGAGAAAGAATCTGCTATATTCCTACGCGATTTCCTGGCATTCAAAAAGGGAAAAGCAATTTCTGTTGATAAAGTAGAGCCAGTCAGCGAAATAATGAAACGCTTTGTTACCGGAGCCATGAGTTTTGGATCGATCAGTAAAGAAGCACATGAAACGATGGCTTTGGCTATGAATAAAATACATGGCAGAAGTAATACTGGCGAAGGAGGAGAAGATCCTACACGTTTCGAGACACGTAAAGACGGATTGTCTTTACGATCAGCTATTAAGCAAGTCGCTTCCGGACGGTTTGGTGTGACAACCGAATATCTGGTCAATGCGGATGAAATACAAATCAAAGTCGCACAGGGAGCAAAGCCTGGTGAGGGTGGTCAATTACCGGGTTATAAAGTAAATGATGTGATTGCTAAAACTCGTCATTCCATACCGGGCATTTCATTAATATCTCCACCTCCTCATCATGATATTTATTCGATTGAAGACCTTGCGCAACTGATATTTGATTTGAAGAATGTTAATCCGAAAGCAGAGATCAGTGTTAAGTTGGTATCTGAAAGCGGAGTGGGAACAATCGCTGCCGGGGTAGCTAAAGCAAAGGCCGATCGTATTATTATCTCCGGTGCCGAGGGTGGGACAGGAGCTTCTCCTATCAGTTCGATCCGATATGCCGGACTTCCTCCTGAACTCGGATTAACGGAAACCCAGCAGACATTAATATTAAATGGTTTGCGTGGACTAGTCAAATTGCAGACTGACGGTCAGTTAAAGACAGGCCGTGATATAGTCCTGATGGCGCTTATGGGTGCAGAAGAATTTGGTTTTGCAACATCAGCTTTGATAGTATTAGGATGTGTAATGATGCGTAAATGCCACTTAAATACCTGCCCGGTGGGAGTAGCTACTCAGGATGAAGAATTACGCAAACGTTTTTACGGCAGGCACGAGTACCTTGTAAACTTCTTTACATACCTTGCGGAAGAAGTTCGTGAATATTTAGCAGAAATGGGATACAGGAAACTGGATGATATTATCGGTAGGGTCGACCTGATAGAACGTAAACCTTCAGATAATATAATAAAACACGATCTATTGGACTTCAAGAATATGTTGTATTTTCCCCAACAAGCCAAAGAGAATGCCATTCGTAATGTGTCGAAGCAGGAACATGATATCGATATGGTAAAAGATGTCGACATTATCCGGCATGCGATGCCTGCCATTGAATCCCAAAAAGAAATATCATTGGATTATGCAATCATTAATACGGATCGTTCGGTAGGTGCTATGCTTTCCGGTGAAATAGCCAAACGATACGGCAATGCAGGCTTACCCGATAATACCTTACATATTAAGTTTAAAGGCTCAGCGGGACAAAGTTTTGGAGCGTTCCTTTCACATGGTGTACATTTCCGTTTAGAAGGAGAAGCCAACGACTACTTAGGCAAAGGGCTTAGCGGCGGACGGATAAGCTTGATGCCGCCTATCCGTTCTACTTTCATCGCAGAAGAAAATACCATTGCCGGTAATACATTAATGTATGGAGCAACAAGTGGCGAAGTCTACATTAATGGACGGGTCGGAGAACGTTTCTGTGTACGCAATAGTGGAGCTATTGCTGTTGTGGAAGGGGTAGGAGACCATTGTTGTGAGTATATGACAGGCGGTCGTGTGGTAGTACTGGGTGAAACTGGGCGTAATTTCGCGGCCGGAATGAGCGGTGGAGTAGCATACGTATGGAACAAAGCCGGCGATTTTGATTTCTATTGTAATATGGAAATGGTAGAATTGTCACTGATAGAAGATAGTTCGGCACGTAAAGAATTATTGGGACTGATCCGCAAACACTATCATTATACCGGAAGTCATCTGGCAGGAATGATGCTCGAAAACTTCGACAAATATATCGATGAGTTTATCCAGATCGTTCCGATAGAATACAAAAAAGTATTACAAGACGAACAAATGAAGAAATTACAACGCAAAATTGCGGAAATGCAACGTGATTATTAAGCCTTTGGCTTAATAATCACGAATTGAAAATTGAAAATTGAAAGTTGAAAATGTTTTTTAAAACTACTAAGGCTTTCAAAGAACGATTTTCAATCTGCAAATTATTAGTTGATTTTATTAATATGGAAAAGAAATAATTTTCAATTTTCAACTTTCAATTAAAAAAAATGGGAAATCCAAGAGCATTCCTTACAATACATAGACAAGAAGCAGGATATCGTCCTGTACACGAGAGAATAAATGATTTTAGTGAAGTAGAACAGACACTCAACAGTAGCGAACGCCGTACGCAGGCTTCACGCTGTATGGACTGCGGTGTTCCTTTTTGCCATTGGTCTTGTCCGATAGGGAATAAACAGCCGGAATGGCAGGAATTATTATATAAAGGAAAGTGGAAAGAAGCCTATGAGATATTAGAGCAAACCTGTGACTTTCCCGAGTTTACCGGACGGATTTGTCCGGCCTTATGTGAAAAGAGTTGCGTTTTAAAACTTAGTGCGGATGAGCCGGTTACAATTCGTGAAAATGAAGTGGCTATTATTGAAGCTGCTTTTCGTGAAGGGTTTATTAAACCTGTTAAGCCGGTTCGGAATGGTAAGAAAGTAGCTGTTATTGGAAGTGGTCCTGCCGGACTTACCGTTTCCAATCAACTGAACAGAAAAGGGTATGAAGTGACTGTATTTGAAAAAGATGAATTGCCGGGAGGTTTACTTCGTTTTGGTATTCCCAATTTCAAATTAAGCAAGAATATTATCGACAGGCGTATCCGCCTTATGGAAGAAGAAGGGATTCAATTCAAATTAAATACACTGATTGGAAGCGATGTATCGGCTAAAGAACTGATGAAATCTTTTGATGCAGTTTGTGTAGCGATTGGTGCGGAAACGCCACGAGATCTGGCTATAGAAGGACGTAACCTGAAGGGAATCCATTTCGCACTTGAATTATTAGGCCAGCAAAACCGTCTGCTTGAAGGAATAAAAATACCTCCTAAAAGTATTATAAATGCAAAAGACAAAAAAGTATTGGTAATCGGTGGAGGTGATACAGGTAGTGACTGTGTGGGAACGGCAAACCGTCATGGTGCAACTAGTGTAACACAAATAGAGATCATGCCCCAACCACCCATTTCATACAACCCGGAAACTCCCTGGCCGATGTATCCGCAGGTACTAAAAACCAGCAGCAGCCATGAAGAAGGATGTAAACGTCGCTGGAACTTAGCATCCTGCCGCTTTATAGGTGAAAACAATATTTTGAAAGGTGTTGAGGTGGAAGAGGTAGAATGGATACCTTCTACAAACGGCGTTCGTCCGGAAATGAAAATGACAGGCAAGAAAGAAATCATAGAAGCTGATTTAATTTTCCTTGCTATGGGCTTCGTTCATCCCGAACAAGAAGGACTGATAAAAGAATTATCATTAGCAACCAACGAACGCAAAAATATAACTATCGATAAAAACGGCTGTACAGCCATAGATAAAGTTTTTGCGTGTGGCGACGCAACATCAGGAGCCAGCCTGGTAGTAACTGCAATGGCATCGGGAAGGAAAACAGCGGATGCGATCAATAGTTTTCTTTCGGCTTAAAACCGATCTTAGATTTCAATTTTCAATTTTCAATTAAAAACGAAGTTTTTATGTGTGGCATAACAGCAATATTCAATATTCGAGAAGGAAAGGAAGAACTTCGCCAGCAGGCGTTGAAGATGAGTAAACGTATTCGTCATAGAGGACCGGATTGGAGTGGTATTTATACCGGTAAGAGTGCTATCCTGGCACATGAAAGGCTTTCAATTGTTGATCCAGCTTCTGGAGGACAACCATTAAAAAGCAAAGACGGTAAACTTATCCTGACTGTCAATGGTGAGATATATAATCACCGGGAAATAAGGGAACAATTGAAAGATGAATATGAATTCCAGACAGGTTCTGACTGTGAAGTAATATTAGCACTTTACAAGAAGAAAGGTGTTGATTGTATCGAAGAACTGAATGGTATCTTTTCTTTTGCTTTATATGATGAGGATAAAGACGAATATTTTATCGCACGTGACCCGATAGGGGTAATCCCATTGTATATAGGATATGATAACGAAGGCCATCTGTTAGTTTCTTCCGAACTAAAAGGATTGGAAGGCTTTGCCGCGTATTATGAACCCTTCGCTCCGGGACATTATTTTTATAGTAAGGATACGGAACTTACCAGATGGTATGTACGTGACTGGATGACGTTTGACAACGTAAAAAATAACTCGGCGAGCGTAAAGGAATTGCATGATGCCTTAGAAGCTGCTGTACAACGTCAATTAATGACGGATGTTCCTTATGGCGTTTTGTTATCCGGGGGGCTTGACTCATCCATCACGTCGGCGATTGCTAAACAATATGCTGCCAAGCGTATAGAAACTAACGGTACTGCTGATGCCTGGTGGCCGCAGCTACATTCATTTGCTATTGGTCTTGAAGGTTCTCCCGACCTGGCAGCAGCAAAGAAAGCCGCCGATTATATTGGAACGGTTCATCATGAAATACATTATACGATCCAGGAAGGATTGGACGCGCTTCGTGATGTGATATATTATATTGAAACCTATGATGTAACAACTGTACGTGCATCTACTCCCATGTATTTGATTGCCCGGGTTATTAAGAGCATGGGTATTAAGATGGTATTGAGTGGAGAAGGAGCTGACGAAGTGTTCGGTGGTTATCTATATTTCCATAAAGCGCCGGATGCGAAAGCCTTTCATGAGGAAACATTACGCAAAATAAGTAAACTCTACCTCTATGATTGTCTTCGCGCTAATAAAAGCCTTGCTGCTTGGGGAGTAGAAGGACGTGTTCCTTTCCTTGATAAGGAATTCCTTGATGTAGCCATGCGGTTAAATCCTGAAGCCAAGATGGCTCCGGGAAAAGTAATAGAAAAGAAGATCCTTCGGGAAGCATTTTCTCATATACTTCCCGAAGAGATAGCCTGGAGACAAAAGGAACAATTCTCCGATGGTGTCGGATATAACTGGATCGATACATTACGCCGGATCACTTCCGAACAGGTTACGGATGAACAAATGGCAGATGCCGCCGCACGTTTTCCGATTAATACACCACAGAACAAAGAAGAATACTATTACCGCAGCATATTTGAAGAACATTTCCCCAGTGATAGTGCCGCAAAGAGTGTTCCTTCTGTTCCGAGTGTTGCCTGTTCAACAGCCGAAGCACTCGCATGGGATAAACAGTTCAGTAATATGAACGAACCGAGCGGACGGGCTATCAAAGATGTGCATAACGATAGTTATTAAGCCCTGCCTTTAAGCATTCCCTGGAAATATAAGGGCTTTAACATATAAACTTTTAGCATCCAGCCTAATCTTGATTCTTCCGACATGTCTATCATGCTGAAAGGGAAAGAACTGGCTGGGTCTTTATTATAATCGAACTCGCATAAAAGTACATGGCCGTAATCCGTAACGATGGGGCAGGCAGCATAACCATTATATTTCTCCTCCGGTGCTTTTCCTTCCATAAGGGAGATAAGGTTTTTAACGGCGATAGGAACCTGTACACGGATAGCTGCCGACGTTTTACTGGTCGGAATACCGGCGCAATCCCCCAATGAAATAATATTAGGATAAACGGAATGTACCAATGTTTCCTTATCAACCATTACCCAACTTTCGGCAGCTAAACTGCCTTCCTGCCAACCTAATCCCGCCTCCCGGACAAAATCGGGTGCCGACATAGGAGGTGTGAAATGCAGAAAGTCGTAATCTTCAATGAAAGGTGTAATGACCTTTTGATCGCCTTGTTTTTCAATCTTTTCAAAATGAACCTGTTTAGCTAATGTATCCACTCCTTTGACTCTAACATTCAAATTTATAGGAATATTTCTTTCTTTATAGATTTCTAATAAACGTGGAGTAAAAAAAGGGACATCATATAATTCATTAGAAGCCGTAAAGAAACTGAGGTCTACACTATCACGTGTTCCTTGCTTACGCATATAATGCTCAGTCAATAAACATATTTTCTTTGGGGCACCACCGCATTTATGTTTTGTATAAGTATCCGTATATAGGCCACGTCCTCCTGTTTTCGAGAATTCCTGAATAGCTTTCCATGTCTTTTGAGCTCCTTCGAAGTCATAAATACTATGAGCATTCCCTTCACCTAAAGTGTCATAATTGATACCTTCAACTTTGTCCCAGTTTATTTGAAGTCCGGGAGTTAAGACCATAAAATCGTATGATACTTTTCCATTCTTTCCGGTTGTAATTTCATTTTGCATGGGATCGACAGCCGTAACAATATCTTTTATCCAGGTTACACCTTTGGGTATGTAATTTTCTTGGTTTTTCCATACTTCATCCGGTGTGTAAACACCCGAAGCAATCAATGTGAACCCCGGCTGATAATATTGACGGTCACTCGGATCGATCAAAGTGATATCAGATTGTTTCAGGCATTTTCTTAACCGCGCTGCCATACTTATACCGGCAGCGCCACCGCCTACTATAACTATTTTACCTTTGGCATTGCTTGAAATGGCGTTAGCTTCTTGTGTTCCTATCATAGATAATAGTCCGGTTGCCGCTAAATATTTAATAAAATCTCTTCTTTTAAGTATTTTATGATTCAACGTATTTAATAATTCATTTTGCTGAATGTTCATTTGATATACAGTTTTAAGGGTTAGATGTTCTTTTCAGCCTGCAAAGAAAGCACAATACAAAGAAAAATTAATATAACAGACCATAATATTACGGAATTTCTTTTCTTTGATAAAGAAATCAGGATATCCTTATTATTATGAATATGAAAGAACAGTGTAAATATCATCTTTTGATAATATTATGCATCTTTTTGGTTATGTGGGCATATCCAACAGATCTTTCTGCGCAAAATGATTTGCCGGTGATGTATCTTCATACTGACTTTATATATAATGATCATGGGCCTTTATCAGAAGGACTTATTCCGGTGAAAAACGAGAATTTATGGGGTTATATAGATACCTTAGGTAATGAGGTAATTCCTTTCCAATATAAGTATGCTTTACGTTTTGCAGAAGGACTGGCTGCTGTCAATCATAAAGGCAAATGGGGATATATCGATACAAAGGGAAACGAAGTAATCCCTTTTCAATACGAAAGAGCTAATGCATTCAACTGTGGAATCGCCCATATTTGTATGGATGGAAATGGAGGATATATCAATAAGCAAAACGACTTGGTTACTCCGTTGAAATATGATTGTATAACTCATCTGACATCCAACGAAGGATGGGCTCTTGTTGAAGACATTGAATCAGGTAAATGGGGAATAATTGATTCAACCACCGGACAGGAAGTAATACCATGTATTTATGAACATCTTGAAGTTTTTGAGAATGGAGAAACCCCCGCTAAACGTAATGGTAAATGGGGACATATTGATACGAATGGAAATATTACGACACCATTCATATATGATTGTACCTGGTCTTTTCATAATGGATTGGCACCAGTTAGTTTGAATGGTAAGTGGGGATATATAGACAAAGAAAGGAAAACGGTAATACCATGCAAATATATTTCAGCAGGTTATGCTATGTATGGAATGGGACGTGTAAAGGCCGATAATGGTAAATGGGGTTTAGTTGATACGGATGGTAATATACGTCTCCCCTTCGCATACGATCAGATCTATTATACTTTCCGTCAGGGAATCTCCACTGTTAAGCGTGGGTCTGAAGCCGGTGTTATTAATTCTGATTGTAAATTGATTATACCTTTAAAATATGAAGATGCCCGTCTGACATATAACGGATTGATATGGCTAAAGAAAAAAGGTAAGTGGGGATTAGTTAACCCGCAGAATAAAGTGATCGTCCCCTTTCAATATGAAGACGTTTTTGCGTGTTCAGGACATTATTCATTTGTAAAATTAAATAACAAATGGGCCCTTTTATCTACCGATTAAGAATATAGAGCATTTGAGG
>DAMCDT010000019.1:0-5897 GCA_032058265.1 Tannerellaceae bacterium | reverse complement strand
GTTCTTTATAACCGTCAGTATTTGGATGAACGGCATCATTATAATGCTGCCACCGATTTAACCCAAGGATAGCTTGTCCCCAAAAAACATTCTTATTGAAGTCAGCCCTTTCAGAAAGATGTTTATATAATTCTAATCGCAAATTATAAATATTTTCCTGATAAACCTCTTTACTAAAATATCCATCATCAAACTCATTGAAAGCTATGTAATCCGCTTTATCAAGACCGCATTGCTGTATAATTATTTTACATTGAGGCGAGTCTTTTAAAATAAGATTTATTATTTTTAAGAAAGCATTTACATGTTCTTTAATGTCATTGGTGCTATTTATGTTTTTGCGTAAGGATTCATTAACTCCTAACTGTATATTAACTAAATCTATAGATGAATTTTTAATACCTAATTTCTCTTTATAATATGTAAAACTAAGCTCTTCATCAATAGGATTCCAAAAAGGACTTTCTTTATCTGGTGTAGATTTTGAAGTATGTTCCCCGGGAGCATATCCTCCTCTTCCTTCATGTCTTAATTCTGTATTGGCTATTTTGTTTGTACCAATGAAAATAGGGGATGATCCATTTATTTGATTAAAATAATGGTTGATATAATACACATAACCCTCACCTGTTGAAGAATTTATAGATGTCCAACTGTCTCCAAACATCAATATCCTCTTATCTGTTAGTAGTATATTGTAATTAATGACCTTTAAAATAAATTCTTTTTTTAGCAGATGATTTCCTTTATTGTCATGAATATCTAATCTTATTGGATAGTCTCCAATATTAGTTGTTTTTGCTTTAATCTGAATAGATTCATTATTCCATGAAATAAAATCCGGAATTTGCTCATTTTTTACAGGGGATACAGTAAATTGATAATCCTTTATAGTATTATCAATGCCACTATCATCCCCTGTTATCACTTCATTAAAATATATTTTTGCATCAAAATTAGCACAGATAAAAATTTCAGAAGGAAAACTATTCATGATGTTGTCAATCTCTGGTTCTTCCTCTTCTCCCTTTTCACTTTTTTGACAAGAAATAAAGAGTAAACCTATAATCAAAAATAAAGTAGAGTATTTTTTCATTATCAATAATATATAATCACCTCAAATATATAAATTTAAGCTGATAATTTAGAATAATAAAAGATCATTTTCAAGAAAAGGGAGAGATCTTCACCTTTCACTTTGTGTGTAACCTATTGTCTTTTAGCAAGAAAAGAGTGGAAGGTGTCCTTTCACTATTTAAATTGATTTCCCGTTTGATTTTAATCATTAGCTTTGCATGTTTTACTTCAAATAGCGCTTAAAGAAAAAAACACTCACAATATGTTAAATAATATAACAGATGTAATACAAGAAACTATTTAAATTATGGACAAACTAACCTTATCCTTCTTACTGGGATTTATTATTGCCATAGTAGATATTATTCCTATGATGATAAAAAAATTACCAAAATACTCTACTATTACAGCATTTATTCACTATTTCATTGCAACTATCGTAATTGTCAACATTGATCTGCCTTACCTGCCTTGGTGGTTGGAAGGAGGTATCCTTGGATTTGCATTAATGTTGCCGATGTTAATACATGTTGGACATACAGATAAAAAGCCAATTCCAATCATAACAATGAATGCTATAGTTTTTGGATCTGTTGCGGAAATAGCTTCTTATTTTATTTTGAAATAATATCCTTTAAAAAAACTCCTTACTTTTGATTACAAAGTCCCAGGGTTTTGTTTACGAAACCCTAAGGCTTTGAAAACAAAACCTACTTATTTTGTTAATCATGTTCACATAAATCAGATATAATAGCATGTTAGCAATTTTTTTTCGGACGTTAGCTATATTAAACCGTTAGCTTCCTAATTAAATTAACACGTTTAAAGTGACAGGATATAACTTTGAGTGGAAGATTATCTTCCACTCTCAAAATCGCTTCCTGAAAGACTTTTAATGGTGTTAGTGGAAGGTGAAGATGATCCTATGAAAGAACATAATGTGCTTCTGATAAATTGATTGTTATGTATAAGTCAAATGACTATGATGGTTTTGAAAAATGATTGTGAACACTTTATAAAATGATCACAATCATTTTACTTAGAGAATGTCGTGTTTCTAAAGGAAATTTTTTGCCTACCTTTGCGCCTTCATTTTTAAAGGTAAAAAAATTACTATGATTTCAGTTGATGGATTAGCCGTAGAGTTTGGTGGTAGCGCTCTCTTTTCAGATATATCTTTTGTAATTAATGAGAAAGACAGGATTGCCCTTATGGGAAAGAACGGGGCTGGAAAATCTACGTTATTAAAAATACTGGCTGGTGTAAGGGAACCGACACGTGGAAAGGTATCGGCACCAAAGGATACAGTCATTGCTTATCTGCCGCAACATTTAATGACGGAGGACGGAAGGACAGTTTTTGAAGAAACCTCCCAGGCATTTTCCCATTTGCATGAAATGGAAGCAGAGATCAATGCGCTTAATAAAGAATTGGAAACCCGTACGGATTATGATTCGGAAAGTTATTATGAATTGATTGAACGTGTTTCAACTTTAAGCGAAAAGTTTTATTCGATTGAAGAGATCAATTATGACGCGGATATAGAAAAAACTTTGTTAGGACTTGGTTTTAAGAGGGAAGATTTTACACGGCAAACGAGTGAGTTTAGCGGAGGTTGGCGTATGCGAATCGAACTGGCTAAATTATTACTAAAAAAGCCGGATGTATTATTGCTGGATGAACCTACTAATCATTTGGATATTGAGTCTATTCAATGGCTGGAAGATTTCCTGATCGATAACGGGCAGGCGGTTATTGTTATCAGTCATGACCGCGCCTTTATCGACCGTATAACAACCCGTACAATTGAAGTGACAATGGGGCGCATATACGATTATAAGGTAAACTACAGTACCTACTTACAGTTGCGCAAAGAACGTCGTGAGCAACAACAAAAAGCATACGATGAACAACAGAAGATGATTGCCGAAACAAAAGAATTTATCGAACGTTTTAAGGGGACTTATTCGAAAACATTACAAGTTCAAAGCCGTGTAAAAATGCTCGAGAAACTGGATATCATCGAAGTGGATGAGGAAGATACATCAGCTTTGCGGTTGAAGTTTCCGCCTTCTCCCCGTTCCGGTTCCTATCCGGTGACCATCGAAGGAGTATCTAAAAATTATGGTGATCATACCGTTTTCCGTAACGCAAATGTTACGATTGAGAGGGGTGATAAGATCGCTTTCGTGGGTAAGAACGGAGAGGGGAAATCCACATTGGTAAAATGCATTATGAAAGAGATCGAACATGAAGGAACATTAACGCTCGGACATAATGTGATGATCGGCTACTTTGCACAGAACCAGGCATCCCTATTGGATGAAAACCTGACGGTGTTTCAAACGATCGACGATGTGGCTGTGGGTGATATCCGTACAAAAATAAAAGATTTGTTAGGGGCATTTATGTTTGGAGGTGAAAACTCTACCAAGAAAGTAAAAGTACTTTCAGGGGGAGAGCGTACCCGGCTGGCTATGATAAAACTCTTGCTGGAGCCGGTAAATTTGCTGATTCTAGATGAGCCGACCAACCATCTTGACATGAAAACGAAAGATATTCTGAAAAATGCTTTACTGGCATTTGACGGAACATTGATCGTTGTTTCGCACGACCGTGATTTCCTTGACGGGTTGGTAACAAAGGTGTATGAGTTCGGTAACCAAAAGGTGACGGAACACCTGGAAGGTATCTATGAGTTTATGCAACGTAAAAAAATGGAGAATCTTCGCGAATTAGAGCGTAAAAATTAATATTATCTCAAACTATTCATTAATTTTGCAAATATCAAAATGATAGATTTTACAACGTTTTTTGAGTATTCCGGAACCTTTGCGTTTGCGATAAGTGGTATAAGACTGGCTTCTGCCAAACAATTTGATTGGTTTGGGGCGTATGTTGTAGGTGTGGTAACTGCTGTTGGAGGTGGTACGGTAAGGGATCTTTTACTAAATGAAACTCCTTTTTGGATGATACAACCGGCTTATCTGATCGTATCGGCATTTGCGCTTTTATTTGTCCTTATATTCCGGAAATATGTCATTAAGCTAAATAATACCTTTTTTATTTTTGACGCCATCGGACTGGGGCTATTTGTAATTGTAGGTATTGCGAAAACGTTGGAATTAGGCTTTCCGATGTGGGTAGCTATCATTATGGGAACTATCACCGGTTCGTTCGGAGGAATGATCAGGGATATATTAATTAATGAAGAACCTCTTATTTTCCGGAAGGATATATACGCCTTAGCTTGTGTATTCGGAGGTATCGCTTATTGGATCTGTCTGAAACTGGTATTGCCACCGGCCCTCACGCAGTTCATAGCTGCTTTGACGGTTTTTGTCATCCGTATACTCGCAGTTAAATACCATATAAGCGTTCCGGTATTAAAAGGGGAAGAATAATTTTAATTACCTTTGCGAAGATTTTTATGACAGGGAATTTACAAAACGGTCAGGAAAAGGCGAACATCCTGTTGATTTATACCGGAGGAACGATCGGTATGATTGAAAATCCTGAGACAGGCATACTGGAATCGTTTAATTTTCAGCATATAAAGGACAATATGCCCGAACTTAAAAAGTTGGGATATGCAGTCTCAAGTTATCAATTTGATCCTCCGATGGACTCATCCGAAATGGGGCCGGATTGCTGGAAGGAGATCGTTGAGATCATAGCTGAAAATTATCAGAAATATGACGGTTTTGTAGTGTTGCATGGTACGGATACAATGTCGTATACAGCTTCGGCTTTGAGTTTCATGTTAGAGAACTTAAGCAAGCCTGTGATACTGACCGGATCACAATTGCCGATCGGAATGTTGCGAACGGATGGTAAGGAAAACCTGATCACTGCAATTGAAATTGCCGCGGCAAAAGAAAACGGTTTACCTGTTGTACCGGAAGTATGCGTGTTCTTTGAGAATGATTTGTTGCGTGGAAACCGTACCCGGAAAATAAATGCGGATAATTTTAACGCATTCCGCTCATATAATTATCCGGCATTGGCGCATGCAGGAATTCATATAAAGTATGATATTCAACAGATATATCATCCGGTATCACGTAAGCCGTTAAAACCACATTACTTGTTAGACCGGAACATTGCGATTTTAAAGCTTTTTCCGGGTATGTCTCAACAGGTAATTGAAAGTATATTGAATATACCGGATTTGAAAGGTGTGGTAATGGAAACGTATGGTAGCGGAAATGCTCCTAGTGACGAATGGTTTCTAAAGATGCTGAAAGATGCTGTTGACCGTGGAATTGTGATCGTGAACGTAACACAATGTGTAGGAGGAAGCGTAGAGATGCACCGGTATGAAACAGGTCATAAATTATTGGAGACCGGAGTTATCAGTGGATATGACAGCACTACGGAAAGTGCAGTTACTAAACTAATGTTCCTTTTTGGACATGGACTTAATTCGGAAGAAGTAAAAGAGCACATGAATTGTTCGCTTATCGGAGAAGTTACTATTCCGGATAAATAAGGATGTAAATATGAAATTATCTTTTCTAAGCTTAGCAAGTGGAAGTAGCGGTAACTGCTATTATTTAGGTACGCCTGAATATGGGATGTTGATCGATGCCGGTATTGGAATACGGACTATCAAAAAAGTGTTGAAAGAGAAAGTTATCGACTTTTCCAAAATAATGGCTGTTCTGATTACACATGATCATGCCGATCATATAAAGACGGTCGGGTGCTTGGGAGAGAAATACAATATACCTGTTTATGCTACGGAAGCCGTTCACCGGGGAATCGATAAAAGCCGGTACGTAGAAGAGATATTGGCAGCTTCACGAAAGATTATTGAG
>DAMCDT010000018.1:0-22941 GCA_032058265.1 Tannerellaceae bacterium | reverse complement strand
TGAGAATATGTTGAAAGAAACAACTAAGAAAGCTTCTAAGACAAGACGTTCTCGTAAGAAATCAACAACATCTGGCGCGGTAACTGAAGCGGTAGCAACCGAAACTGCTCCAAAAGCAAAGAGTAAGAAAGCTGCAGCACCAACAAAGGAGGAAGCTCCTATAGTTGAAGAAGCAGCTCGTGTAGAAGAAGTAGCGGTTGAAACTGCTCCGGAAGCAGAAGTTTCTGCACCTGTAGAAGAAACTGCGGCTCCTACTGAAGAAGCAGAACCCAAGAAGGACGAACAAGCTGCTGAATAAGCGACTTTCAACCATACAGTAAAAAGCAAGTTTCTTTATGAAGCTTGCTTTTTTTGTTTATATCCATTGAAAGGATATTTTATCTAATAATAATTTGCTAACGGGCTATTATAAATAGGACACGTCTAATTTAAAATAGCTCGCGTCCAAATATAACTTTATTAATTAGCTATTTAATGCTGTCCATCCCTGGGCAATAAGTTCAACCTCTCCACCATCACGGCCTACCAGGTAATTGCCTGATTCCGGTTTGGTTATATGTCCGATTACTTTGATCCCTCTTAATACAGAAACTTTATCATGCAGAGCAAGTGGTACGGTAAATAAGAGTTCGTAATCTTCTCCACCATTCAAGGCGGCGGTAATCAGGTTCATATTGAATTGTTCTGCCATCGACGCAGTCTGGAAATCGATTGGGATACGATCTTCATAAATACGGCAACCGACATTGCTTTCTTTAGAGATATGTAATAGTTCAGAAGAAAGGCCATCAGAGATATCAATCATTGCTGTTGGCAAAATATCAGCATCTGCCAGCATTTTAATAACGTCTTTTCTGGCTTCCGGCTTCAATTGCCTTTCAAGCAAATACTCTTTTCCTCCAAAGTCAGGATTGAAGTCCTTTGCTCCGGCGAAAACCTTTTTTTCACGCTCCAACAGTTGTAAACCCATATAGGCAGCGCCCAGATCACCCGAAACGCAAATCAAATCCGTATCTTTAGCACCACTTCGGTAAGTAACTTTCCCTTTTTCAACTTCACCGATACAAGAAATACTGATAGTCAGCCCGGTCAAAGAGGCAGAGGTATCGCCTCCGACAATATCTACGCCGTATATTTCACAGGCAAGTTTTAATCCCTCATAAAAATCGTCTAGATCTTCAATGCTGAACCGTTGGGATATTCCTATGGAAACGGTTATCTGTTTAGGTTGACCATTCATGGCATAAATGTCGGAGAAGTTTACTACAGCCGATTTATACCCTAAATGTTTCAACGGAACATACATTAGATCAAAATGGATTCCCTCCAATAACAAATCGGTTGAAACCAAAACTTGATTATCCTTATATTCCAAGACAGCCGCATCATCACCAACACCTTTTATCGAACTTTCGTTTTTTAACTCAATCTTATCCGTAAGGTGGTGGATCAATCCGAATTCACCTAACGTTGCTATTTCTGTCCTTTTAGTCATATTTATTTGTATATATTATTTCGTTTGAACGTAGTGATATGATTTGTAATTAATTCATCAAATGTCGGCCTTTCTTCCAGGCAAAATTCAATTTCGATCGGCAAGCAGTATAAAAGGCTTTTCCACTCTTCAGGAAGGGAAGGATTACGAAGTAACCGCGCCGCATCCTTTTCGGTCGTCAGTATATATTTATCAGGAGATTTGATATTGTCAAATGTAGCCTTTATTTTTTTAATATCTTGTTTTTCATACGCATGATGATCCGGAAAGATCATCGAAACCGCCTTGTCCGATAGACTTTTGATTTTTCTTACAAATGGGATAGGGGAGGCAATACCTGCTAATAAAAGGAGTTCATCCTCTTTCTCAATTGTTTTATGACTTTCTGATCCGGGCTCGTTCGGGAATACCGGCGTAATTGGGCCATAAAATACTTGCGTAAAAAATGTTTGCTGGCCTTCCTTGAGGTTCATTTCCTCTTCAATTATCCGGAAATCAATAGGTTTTAAATCATCTGCAGTATTTGTAACGATGACAATGTCCGCCCGGCGTTTTTCGGTTTTTGATTCACGCAAGCGACCAAATGGTAATAGTTTGTCATGATAAAACAATCGATTATAATCTGTCAGGAGAATGGATAGAGAGGGGGTGACATACCTATGCTGGAAAGCGTCATCCATAAGTATAACATCCGGTTTTTCGTCGTCGGGTAAACTTAATAAATTTGTAATACCGCGCCTACGGTTGCTGTCAACAGCAAAAACAACATCATTAAACTTACGTTTCATTTGGTATGGTTCGTCCCCAATGGTTGAACTGGTACTTTTTTCTGTTGCTAGAACATAACCTTTTGTTTTGCGTTTATAACCACGACTTAATACACCAAGCTTATATTTATCTCTTAATAGGCGGATGAGGTATTCCGTATGTGGTGTCTTTCCAGTACCGCCTACTGCCAGGTTACCTATACAAATAACAGGTACGGGATATTCCTCGGAAGGCAAAATCTTCCAGTCAAATAATGAATTACGTATGCTAACACCCATTCCATATAACCATGAAATGGGTGCCAGTATATAGTTAAGTTTGAAGGTCTTTTCTGACATATTTACTATTTAAAAAGCGTCTATCTCATAAGGATATAATGCCAATATACCGCTTTGTGATTTCAATTGATTTAATTTTTGCCATTGTTTAAATTCATCACCTAAGAAATCTTTAACCAAAGACATCTTTAAATCTTCCATTTGTTTTTCAATAAGTTTCTGGAAAAAGTCCTGTGAATCGGCAACCGAGATTGTTTCGTAATCATCTATTTCTGCTAACTCTGAAGCTGCAGAAATTGCATCATCGAGATCTCCTATTTCATCAACTAAACCTCTTTCTTTCGCTTGTTCGCCTGTCCACACGCGCCCTTGTCCTACCCTATCGATCTCTTCTTTTGTCATTTCGCGGCCATCGGCACAACGGGAAATAAAGGTATCATAACCTTCTTCAATATACGATTGGAATAAAGCTTTCTCATCTTCGCGCCAGGGACGGGAATTATCACCAATGTCAGAAAAATGATTTGTTTTAACAATATCTGTTGTCACATCCAGTTTCTTATATAATCCGGTGGCATTGGGGAACATTCCAAAAATACCGATGGAGCCGGTTAGCGTATTCTTTTCTGCATAAATTTTATTAGCAGCACACGAAATATAGTAACCGCCTGATGCCGCCATGTCGCCCATAGAGACAACAACCGGTTTTACTTTCTTTAATTCAACAACTTCACGCCAGATCTGATCAGAGATAAAGGCGCTTCCTCCGGGGGAATTAACACGCATGACTACTGCTTTTACCTTGTCGTCATTCTTCAGTTTAATTAACTCGCCTGCTAAAGTCTCTGTGATTAAAGCTCCCCTTGATGAATAAGGGGAAGGGTTTGACATCATGATCTGCCCTTCTGCATATAGAACTGCTATCTGCGCATCTTTTCTTTTTGTCTTTTTCTTTATATTTTTGAATTTATCAACACCTACTGTTTTTAATTTATCCCCGGACTGTCCTGCCAGTTCTTTTACATAAGCTTCAGCCTCCGGTTTATATTTTAATTCGTCTGCGACACCTATCTCAACCGCTTTTTCTGCTTTTGCTAAAGAATATCCTTTGTCTGCGTATTCATTTAATGTGCTTATAGGAATATTACGTGCAAGCGATACACCTTCTAATAAATTATTCCAGATGCCACCCATATAAGAAGTGATTTGCTCACGGTTTTCATCACTTAATTTATCAAGCATAAACATTTCAACAGCCCCTTTATAAGTTCCTACACGAAATATCTGGATATCGATCCCTATCTTATTGGCTAATCCTTTTAAGAATACGGTTTGTGAAGCCATACCATTGATAGTCACATTCCCCTGGGGATTCAACATAATATTATCAGCCAGCGAGCATATATAATAGCATCCGAATGAATAATAATCTCCATAAGCTACGAGAAACTTTCCGCTTTCTTTAAACTCTTTCAGCTCACGGTAAATAGCTTCTACCGATGCAGTACCGACAGCAAACGAACCTGCTTCAAGGTAAATACCCTTCACATTGTCATTTTCTTTTGCCGTACGGATTGCACTTATCAGTTCACTGAGGGTATAGGATTTATCCGTTTTACCCAACAACACATCAAAAGGAGAGCTTTCAGAAGTTTCATTTAAACTACCGTTTAATGAAATCTTTAAAACAGTATTAGCCTTGGGAACATATTCGGGTGAACTACCCATTGTGGCCGCCATCCCGACTAATATAACTGAGCCTATCAATATCAATAGGCCAAAAGCTACTAATACCCCCAGTACGGAGGCAAACATCATTTTAAAAAATTGTTTCATATTGTTATCATTTAGTATTTGTCAAAAACCGAATGTATATCCGATACTATAGAAAAGTTTATTACCATATGGAGAATTATTGTTCTGAGCCACATCATATTGAATCATGGCGGTTACCGGCCCTAGTCTCAATCCACCACCGACAAGGCAAACAGGTACCATCTTTTCTTCTTTCGTTTTGCTACCGGTTGTCCTCGGTTCAAATGTTCTCCACATACGGTTTATTTCTGGTTGAACCATTAATACTATGTAGGGTATTGGATAAAATCTACCGTAAACGTTAAATCCGAAATAATTATTAGTTTCCTTTCTCCATGTTCCGGTATCGTATTTCCGGCCATAGTAAGTATAGGTAAATCCCGCGCCGGCATTAAAATAACTGGAAAAGTCATATCCGGCCTGAGGTGCGATATTTACCACTGTATAATCTCCGAATTGAAGTCCCAAACCACCTCCGAATGTTAACCTGCTGAGTTGAAATTGCGCACCGGCGCTTATTGTTATGCCAGCGAAGATGAAGAACAATACTAACTTTTTCATATTGTTATAGATAACTAAAATACCTAATATATATAAAATACAAACTTAACATATATTTAAATACCTGCAATTAGTAATTGGCTTATTTTTGCTGATTGTTCACAATTTCTTCCGCAAAATACGTGACCTCTTCATCATTAAAGCAAATTTGTTCAAAGATATCAACGAGTACATCTCCGGATATTTTCTCAAAATCTTTTTCCAATGAAGTGATAAACAATCCGCCAATATCTGCTGCACCGGGGCTTGTAAGCAAATGATCTTTCCCTTCAGCATTATATTGCCACGGACGATGTTTTCTACGGGGAATAATAACAACTGTCCATTGTGGGCGGTCATACCGGCAAAAGATATTCATCATGGGTTCTGCTTGCTCCGTGGAAACAGGTAAGTTTTTATATACTTTCTTGAAAATGGCAAAAGCATCATCCATTGAGTCTGATTGGATAATAAAACCATTTCTCAGATAATTTGTCAACAGGTATAATGAGGCTTTCCCTTCATTGAGCAAGTGCCTCTTAGGAAATAGCTCAAGTTCTTTATCCATTGGCATATAATAACGGGTGACTGCCTGGAAATGCGCGTGGTCAGGAGCTGACGCACCGCTGCCCGGTCCGTTGTAAAAGATAGTGAATGCATCTAACTGCCTGGCTAATTCCAGGAAGTCTTTAAAACGGGGCAAGATGGATTGATCAGTATGTGTGCGTGCGGCAATTGTAAAATGTTGCGGAAAGATAGGATATGGATTGCACAGAACTATATACTCTTTTCCAAATGACAGGAATTCCTGTTGTGGAGGTAAATTACCGAAACAAAGGAAACATTCACGTTTGGCTATAGAAGCAGCATCCGTTTTCGCTCCCGAAGAGACAATTCTTGACGGATTAAACTGTACGTTAATTGCATAGCCTTCAAAAGTGAAAGTCTTAACTGAGACTTTCCTTAAATTCCTATTGTTTTTATTAACTAATGGCCAATCATTCATCTGACGCACAAGTAAGCCGTTTGCCTGTGAAGAATTTATTTTGATTTCCGTAATAAAATCTTTGTTTATTTGGATACGGGCTTCTAATTCCCATGTTCTAATTTTATCTTTATAGGAATTATGGGTATTCATCTTTACAATATCCAATGAGGAATCCGAATTATCTTCCCATCTTCTGCACAGATATAGCACATCATAGATACGCCCTATTTGATATTCGCGGCTGATGCGTAACCCTAATGCATAATCCTCTCCATAACTTGTATTTGGAAGGTTAATCTTTCGTAAAAGCGGAGTGTAGAATGCACGCGGCGCTCCTAATCCATTGATACGTAAAGCATTGTTACGACCGTTAGCCTCTGTCCATTCCCTATGGTCAATAATGCCGGGAGGGATCGTTTCCATATTAAAGTCAGTCATTCGATAAGTACCTACTACCATGCCACATTGTTGTTGATAGAACGCGTCAACGATCTTTTGTAACGTATGCTCATCACTATATACATCATCACTGTCTAACTGGATGGCGAATTTACCACAAGCCGGATGGGCAATTCCGATATTCCAACACCCTCCAATTCCAAGGTCTGTACGCTTAGGACAAACATGTATAATCTTTGGGTTTTCAGCCGCATGGCGTTGTATCTCTTGAGTGGTTCCGTCGGTCGAATGATTGTCTACAATAATTAAGTTGAAGGAAAAAGATGTTTTCTGTACTAAGACAGATTGAATCGCATCCGCTATGGTACGTATCCTGTTGCGTACCGGAATAATAACTGAAGCTTCTGTTTCAAAATGATCTTCATCAAAGTTTATTGTTTTAAATACCGGCTTTAAAAAGCCACCGATCATTTTGAGATGATTAGTGCAAGCTTTTTCCATTTCAATCTGGACTTCCCGGTTTTTGGGGTTGACGTAATCAAATAGCTTCTCTCCTGATTTCCGGATATCTTTTTCAATAACCGTATATAACGGTTCATTGATACGTACCAAAGGTAACCATTGCGATATTTTCAGCCGGAGATCGTATAAACCTGCAAACGAATAATCTTCCTGATAAAATGAAGCAGCCATTTTTAATATATCTGTCCGATAGAGTAGAAGCGAACCAAAATCAAAATCATCCCGGAGACTACCTTTCTGGTAATCAATAACAGGATGTACATGTTGTACTCCCTCTTTCCATTCATAAAAATCAGTGTAAACCATACCTGCCGAAGTATCATCCGCAATTTGTATCATCCGTTGTAGCCCATAAAGTCCGAGCTGCAATTCATCTGCTTTGGTATAGATCAATGTATAATTATTCGTCGAGTGTTCTGCTATCCTACGGATTGTCTCACTACTCCATACGTTTTCAATATATAGATAATTGGTTGAAAGAATTTTTTGAGCATTCCGTTCATTCATAAGAATATAGATCGAATCGACCATATCCGCTTGTCTTAAATGTGTTACTATTTGATTGGTAATATCAAAATCTCCTAGGGGAAGAAAACAATCGATCTGTTTCATAAGCGAGTATTCGTAGTTGGAGTGAATTGCGGCTTCAAATGTAATAAATAAAGCTTTTTAAGAAGCCATTATGCGCAAACATTGTCTATTTAAAAATATTATCTATGATATAAAGATTCATTGTTATAGATTGTGTTGCAAATTATAATTACAATTATATTGAAGATCGCATATTATTATAATTATATGATAAAACATGATTTATAAATTAAATTGTTTATAATTTATTGTATAATTTGATTAGTCAGATTATCGTTGTGATATGAGTGTCTATAAATACTTAATATTTAAATTAATTATATTTTATAGTTCAATTATCTTGTATTATATTATTTATATTATATTATAAATATGATAAAGTTTCTGATTAAAATGTATATTATTTATTATAAAATTATTAATTGTTCATATTGTATTATAAATTACTACTATGTAATATTATATTTGCCAACTATGAAAACAGTAATTTGATGAAGGAAAAATTAAATTAACTGGAGACAAATATTAGAGGAGACTACACAATTTTCAAAATAACAGCTCTAGCACACAATTGTTTTATAGTGAATATTTCACCCAAGGGTCGGCAATCTTTCATAATTTATAACCATACATTTTATCTGCCACCAACCGGTGCACCAATATCCACCGGCTGGTGCACTAATATCCACCGGCTGGTGTATTAATATCCACCGGCCGGTGGCAGATAAAATCTACCTGATGAAAGTAGAAGAAGAACGTGAACAAAAGATGAATTTATAATAAGAACATAGAGAGTTCTACACTTTCCATGTTTTTTACCTAAGTTTGCGGGATAAACAGAAAGTGGCTTACAGCATGTATTTTGATTTGACAAAAGAAGAATTACAAGAATATATTACGGCAAAACCATTTAAAGTAGTATCGGAGGTGATTGAGGAACTCCATCTGGAGGCGTATGTTATCGGTGGATATGTACGCGATATTTTCCTGAATCGTACATCGAAAGATATCGATATTGTTACCGTTGGAAGCGGTATTGATTTGGCAAAAGCTGTAGCGAAGAAGATGGGAAAACATTCTCATCTATCTGTTTTTAAAAACTATGGAACGGCGCAGGTAAAGACAGGAGAGTGGGAACTTGAATTTGTAGGTGCACGTAAGGAATCTTATAACCGCGATAGCCGTAATCCGATTGTTGAGAACGGAACGCTTGAAGATGATCAAAACCGCCGTGATTTTACGATCAATGCTATGGCGCTTAGCCTTAATAAAGACCGTTACGGAGAGCTTGTCGATCCTTTTGACGGGTTAAACGACTTGAGAAATCAGTTAATCCGTACACCGCTTGACCCTGATATTACATTCAGTGACGACCCGTTACGCATGATGCGTGCCATCCGGTTTGCCTCTCAACTGGCCTTTTTTATAGATCCCGATACCTTTGAAGCGATCAAGCGTAATAAAGAAAGAATTTCTATTATTTCAAAGGAGCGGATTGCGGACGAACTGAATAAAATCATTTTATCGCCTAAACCATCAATCGGTTTTGAGTTGTTGGATTTAACGGGATTACTACCGCTTATCTTTCCCGAATTGGCTGCTTTGAAAGGTGCGGAAACGAAAGAAGGCATCGGCCATAAAGATAATTTTGCCCATACATTGATGGTTCTCGACCGTTTAAGCAAACACACGGATGACCTTTGGTTGCGGTGGGGAGCGCTTTTACATGATATCGCTAAGCCCGCTACCAAGCGTTGGGATAATAAGCTGGGTTGGACGTTCCACAACCATAATTTCATAGGAGAGAAAATGATACCCGGAATCTTCAGGAAGATGAAACTTCCTATGAATGATAAGATGAAATATGTACAGAAGATGGTCAGTTTACACATGAGGCCTATAAATCTGGCGGATGAAGAAGTAACGGACTCGGCTATACGTCGCCTTTTATTTGACGCGGGCGACGACATAGATGACTTAATGCTCCTTTGCGAAGCTGATATAACCAGTAAAAATCCGGAGAAAGTACGACGTTATCTCAATAACTTTCGTTTAGTGAGGGAGAAGCTTGCCGATATAGAAGAAAAAGACCGGGTACGTAATTTCCAGCCGCCTATTACCGGAGAGGAAATAATGAAAACGTTTGGTTTGCCTCCTTCCCAACCAGTCGGCGTGTTAAAAGAGTCTATAAAGAACGCTATATTGGACGGTGTTATTCCCAACGAATATGAAGCGGCATATTCGTTTATGATGAAGCAAGCCGAAAAGATGGGTATTAAACCGGTTTAAGCATTCAAACGTTCAACTGTTTTCACGCCTTTTACCGCTTTGATCTTTCCTATTAGGATGGCAAGTGCATTGGTGCTTTTGACCAGCACGGAGAAATGCCCCCTAAAGAAAGCATCTACCGTCTCGATATTTAAGGAACGAAGGGTTACTCCGGTTTCTTTACTGATAACGGATGTAATATTTGTGACAATCGTAATATCGTCTTTTCCTATAACCAGCAGATTTACAATATCTCCGCTTCCTTCCTTACCGCTCCACCGGGCATCGATAATGCGGTAACCGAAGCGAGTCCTCATCTGTTGTTCATTGGGGCAACCTTTCCGGTGTACTTTAATACCATTGGTGGAAACAAAACCGAATATCTTGTCACCAAAGATGGGGTTGCAACATTTAGCCAGTTTATATTCAATGCCTGTCAGGTTTTGGTCGATAACCAATACATCTTTGCTCTTTGATATTTCTTCAACTTCCGTTGTTGTTATAAAATCTTCGGCACTGCGTACATCTCCGTGTTCATTAGACTCCTTTTCTTTCCTTTCCGCTTCCAGATATTCTTCAATTACATGGTTAGGATCTAAATGTTCATCTGAAATATCAAGATAAAATTCCGTAACGCTTTTGTACCCTTTTTTCTTGATATACCGCATGAAAACAGGTTCATCCAACTCAATTTTCCGGTTTTTTAAGCGGCGTTGAAGCATCTCTTTACCAAAGTCGGCAGATTTAGCCGCTTCTTCCCGCAGCGCTTGTTTTATCTTTATTCGGGCTTTAGACGTAGTAACGAACGTCAACCAGTCACGTTTCGGCGATTGGGCCGGGGCAGTCAATACAGAGACAGTATCGCCATTCTGTAATACGTGGCGTATCGGCACATTCCGGTCATTTACTTTTCCCGATACACATTTACTTCCCAGATCCGTATGGATAGCAAAAGCAAAATCCAGGACGGTTGCTCCCACAGGAAGTTTGAGTAATTCTCCTTTAGGGGTGAAGACATAGATCTCATCTTTGTAAAGATCCATTTTGAAATTCTTCATCAAGTCCATCGGATCAGCGTCTTTTGCTTCCAATGCCATTCTGACATTGGTAAGCAATTCATCCAGTCCCATTTCTTCCTTAACCCCTTTATACTTCCAATGGGCAGCCAGCCCTTTTTCAGCAATTTCATCCATCCGTTTGGTTCGTATCTGTACTTCTACCCAACGGCTTTGCGGACCCATTACAGTAGCATGCAGGCTTTCATATCCATTGTTCTTTGGAATCGATATCCAGTCTTTCATCCTTTTAGGATTAGGCTGGTACATATCGGTTACGATGGAATAGACCTGCCAACAGTCGGAGCGTTCTTTCTCATGTGATGCTCCCGGCATATCCAGTACAATACGTATGGCAAACAGATCGTACACATCTTCGAACTCGATGTTCTGTTTCTTTAATTTATTGTTGATTGAATGGATTGACTTTGTCCTTCCTTTAATCTCGAATGTATAGCCCGCCTCTTCCAGTTTCTTTTTCACCGGAGCAATAAATTCAGCTATATAGGCATCCCGGGAACGTTTCGTCTCATTCAGTTTTTGCTTGATAAACTTAAACTGTTTCGGGTCGAGGTATTTAAGAGATAAGTCTTCCAGTTCGCCTTTTATCTTGTAAAGTCCCAGCCGATGCGCCAAAGGAGCATACAAATAAGAAACTTCCGTAGCCAAACGTGTACGGTCATTATCGTCTTTTATTTGTTTACCTATGCGCATCATGCAGAGCCGGTCGGCGATCATCAATAATATAACACGTACATCTTCCGCGAAAGAGAAAAGTAAACGATGGAAATTCTCTGAATTAATCGCCGTATTACGTGCATACAGATCTGAAGTTTTTAAAAGACGGCTTATGATCAAAGCGACATCTTCATCAAATGTATTTTGAATTTCATCTAATGAAATAATTCCTTTTAAGACAGGCCTGTAAAAAAGAAGAGCAATTATCGGGGTACGTTTCAGGCCGATCTCTTCGGAAGCTATTAAAGCGGTATCTATATTTCGTAAAAGTCCGTTGATATTATTTCTGTCTCTGCCATAGCAATCCAGCGAAACTACTTTCTGCATAAGGTTACGCATCTTAAGCAGATCTTCCTTTTCAATAAAAGATGATAGAGTATTTGCTAATTGCCTGTATTTAGAGAAAAACAGTTTTTTTTCATTATCCGTAAAAAACTTTGTATCCATGTTGTCTGTTCGTTCCCTTATTATATGTTGTAAAAATAGCTTTTTTATCATAAATAACACGTCAGTATGTTAGTATTTTTCTACATTTGCATGAATGATGAAAACTTAAAACACCTTTTATAAAAGACCGATTACTAATTAGGAGGAGTATATACTATGTTAAATACAAACGATTTAAATGAAATAGCCGCAAAAGGAATCAGCGAGGAACAATTGAATGAACAATTAGCTGACTTTATGAAAGGTTTTCCTTTTTTAGAGATATCAGCCTCGGCCTCTGTTGAAAAAGGAATCAAAGTCATTTCAAAGGAAGATCAATTGCCTTATATAACCGCATGGGATGATTACCTGGCCAGAAAGAACCAGGTCGTAAAATTTGTTCCTGCGTCCGGAGCGGCCAGCCGTATGTTTAAAAATCTATATGAGTTCCTTTCTGCTGATTATGATACTCCTACCACATCTTTTGAAAAGAAATTTTTTGATGAAATCGAGAAGTTCGCTTTTTATGAATCTTTGAATACGGCATGCCGGGTCAATGAGGATAAAGATATCAACGAATTGATGAGCGAAAATGAACATAAAAAGATTGTCACTCTATTACTTGAAAAGAAAGGGTTGAACTACGGGCAATTACCGAAAGGGTTATTACTGTTCCATACCTATCCGAAGAGTTTCCGTACGGCATTGGAAGAACACATGGCAGAAGGAGCCATGTATGCCAAAAGTGGTCTGGGTGAAGTTAATCTCCATTTCACTGTTTCAGCAGAGCATCAGCCGTTATTTGAGAAATTAGTTAAAAGCAAAAGAGAACGTTACGAAGATAAATTCTCCGTCAAATACAATATCTCTTTCAGCCGGCAGAAGTCGAGTACGGATACGATTGCAGTCGATATGGATAATCAGCCGTTCAGGGATAAAAACGGTGAGCTTGTATTCAGGCCGGGCGGTCATGGCGCTTTGATTGAAAACCTGAACGATATAGATGCCGATGTAATTTTTATTAAGAACATCGATAATGTTGTACCTGATAGCTTTAAATGCAGTACGGTTATTTATAAGAAATTGATTGGCGGCGTGTTGGTCACCTTACAGAAAAAGATATTTGAATATGTTCAACTGATTAACAGCGGCAAATATTCACACAAGCAAATAGAAGAAATGATCCATTTCCTTCAGGACGAATTGTGTATCCGCAATCCTGAAATAAAATACCTGGAGGACGCGGAGCTTATTTTATATATCAAAAATAAGCTATTACGTCCGTTGCGTGTTTGCGGTATGGTGAAGAATCAAGGCGAGCCGGGCGGAGGTCCGTTCCTTGCCGTTAATCCGGATGGTACGGTATCTTTACAAATATTGGAAAGTTCACAAATCGACCTCAATGATCCCGAAAAGAAAGTTATGTTTGAAGAAGGTACTCATTTTAATCCGGTAGATTTGGTTTGTGCTGTAAAAGATCCGAATGGAGAAAAATATAACCTTCCGGATTATGTAGATAAAAATACCGGATTTATTTCGATAAAAAGTAAAGATGGAAAAGAACTGAAAGCGCTCGAACTTCCGGGACTTTGGAATGGAGCTATGAGTGACTGGAATACTGTTTTTGTGGAAGTTCCTATTGATACATTCAATCCGGTCAAAACAGTCAACGACCTGTTACGCCTGGAGCATCAACAATAAGATATTAATTAAAAGGTTTTAATTTACAGACTCTTTAATTAGAGTCTGTAAGCTATTCCTGTCATAAAATAGATATTATACATTTTATATGGGATTCCATTGAAATCGGACGGGAAAAGTGGTACTAATCCCCAGGATAATTGTCCCGTAACCGCCATCTTTTCAGTGAAGAACCAATCTGCCGATCCCATTAAACCGGCATCCGTTTTACGAATATTATCGGAAAAGTCGAAAGTGGCCTTTTCGATGTTAATACGGTCTCCTGCCGGTCCTCCATTGCGTATATATCCATCTGAAGCACTTCCTTCAAATTTTGCATCTTGTTGAGACGCAAAATATCCTCCCAGCCTGAATGTCCAATTTTCCACGGGCCGCCAGGTCGCTAATAAGGGGAGTACCAAATAACCATTCCTTACGGTGGTTTTGTTCTTTCCTGTAAACATTCCGGAGAAATTACCGGTATTATCTCCTTCACCCACTACCAGATTAGTCATCATGTATTTGACATCAGCATTAATGCTCATGCCTTTCAGGTCGACAGCCAATCCGGAGGTTATGCCCCAATCAGATGTAAGCCAATAAGTAGCATGAATAGCAAGTGTTCCTGCAAATCCGGGAGACCACGAATTGATCTTTCGGATCTCCGCAGGTAGAGGCAAAGGTGTTGAACCACCAAGGTTATAACCTGCAAAAGCCTTAAATTCCCACGGTTTTCTTGTTGTCTGCGAAGTGGCAGACTGAATGATTACTATACTGGTAAATAAAAGGAGTATAAATCTTATTTTATTATTTTTCATGAGGGATCTTCTTCTTCAATTTTTATTTCAATATCATCGACAATTAAACGGCTTCCAGGTGTTCCTTCGTACCGGTCACCATAGAAACTCGAAGAAAAAACAATAGCCAGTTTGTATTGGTACTTATCAAAGTCAACGACATGATTAGAAGTGTATACAAATGGAATATCAAAATCTGCAAAACCTTCGCCGGGCGAAGCCGCACGCCCTTCAGGCGGAAGCATTGCGAGAGCTACTATATTCGGATGGGTTAAAACATTTGTTCCATCTAATCTGTTTAAGCTTTCATCCGTCCTGTAAAAAACACTATAAACAGCGCAGGAGTCTTTTATCCCCGGAAGAGGCTTTCCGCTTGGATCTATATAATCACCCCTACCAGCACGGTAGAAATATTTCCCGGAAATACTGACAGGCTTATCATAAAAAGGTTGTCCGAATTGAGTAGCCAATAACGGATCTTTCATCGCATTTAAAGGATTTAATACTCCGGTAAATAAAGAACCTGCAACAATAGGTATGTACATTATTCCGAAAATATCACCCGGGCCTTCCTTGGTTATCATTTCCGCAGCATAAGTACCTTCCGCGGCATTTTTTGTTTTATGTATTGTGTATTCCTCGGCAGAAGGATATTGTTGATATATAGCTATACCTTTATTGCTGGAATCCCAGGGAGTTGTACGCTGACCTTTGAGATCATACTCAACAGGTGTTTCATATAGTAATCCGGAGGTAAGAGCTTCCCAGTTTTCAAACCTGTAATTGTAAAGGGATAAAGAAATTGTTTGGATCGTATATGTTCTTTGATGTACTCCATCCGGTGCAGTAACCGTATATGTAACGGGTTGACTAAAATCACGCGCTACGGTAGAATCAGGAGATATGGTTGCACCTTCAGAAATCGTAATGGAAGGTACCAAAGCTGTCAGATCAACGCCTTTACGTACATAAATAGATATTTCATTCTGATTAATTGTAGCATCACTTAATGTAACGTCATCAGGTAATGCGAATGAGTTTATGTCTGCATAAGGGCTAAGTGGTTCGTCTTGAATACATCCTGCAAATAGGGAAAGTAGAAAGCAGGAGATAAGTAAAAGTTTCAACTTCATATAAGGAGTCATTTTTGTTTGATGCGCAAATTAAAGGATTATCAGCGGATATCCGATTTCTTTTACGAATTTTAACGCTATTTGTGCTTATTAGGAATACAGTTATGCAATTAATCAGGAAAAATGATGTACGTAATTTTTAAAATGATACGTTATTGGCTGATAGTAATCCGCCATGTATGGAAGATAATCTTCCACTCTAAAATCTGCTCCCGGAAAGGATTTGGAATAATTAGTGGAAGGTGATAGAAGATATACAAAAGAACATAGTATAGGTAATTTGGTATAAAAACATAACTTACAAAACTATAATTTATTCTTTATTGTTGGATTGGATGAGCCTGATGCCATCCTTTTCGATGTTTATAAGTTTTTGTTTATAAAGAGAACCGATCGTTAGTTTAAACGCTTTTTTACTACAACGAAAAAGTGCATATATTTCTTCCGGATCGCTTTTATCGTGTACAGGCAAAAAGCCACCATGTAGTTTTAAAGATTCGAGAATGTTTTTAGTCATGCCTTCAACCTTTCCGTATCCCAGTGGTGTAATGCTGACATCAATTTTCTCATCTTCGCGTACCTCTTTTATATATCCTTTCAGCTCTTGTCCTTTTTTCAATTGCATATATACTTCACTATGATAAACAAGGCCTGTATGAAGGTTGTCAATGATTACTTTATAGCCTAAATCGGTTTCATCGGCTACAATAAGATCAACCTGCTGATTAAAAGTATAGTTTGGTGGAACATTGTCAAGATACTTTTCAATCTTTGCCGAAGCTACGATCCTTCCGGTGAGATGGTCGAGGTGGATATAGACCAGATACCATCGTCCTTCACGCATAGGCATTTTTTGTTCGCGGAATGGAACCAGTAAGTCTTTCATCAGTCCCCATTCGAGGAAAGCCCCCATTTTATTGACAGATTTTACCTCCATGAATTTGAATTCACCTACAATAGCAATAGGATGAACAGTAGTTGCTATCAAACGGCCTTCATTGTCATGGTAGATAAATACTTCTACCTCATCACCCGGCTTCACATTTTTAGGAACATAACGGGCGGGTAACAGTATTTCGTTACCATCACCACCATCAAGATATACACCAAAATCAAGGTCTTTGACAATTTTCAAAGTATTGTATTTGCCAATTTCAATCATACTAAGTAGAGTTTGGGGCAAAGGTACGAGATAATATTCTTATTCGATCAAGATAGGTGATTCATTTATCTTAAAAATTGATTTAATTTTGATTAAGCATGCAGCAATATAATGATTGGTGCATCGTTATAAATGTAACTTTGTTCAGTAAGTAGTGATTGTGTGTCTTCTGATTGAAGTAAAAAGTTGTATATTTGCACCCTATGAAATTTATTTGTATGAAAATTAAACTATTACCAGCTTTATTATTGGTACTCTTGTTAGCTTCATGTTCGGTTCCTAAAGATGTTACTTATTTTCAAGGTATTGATTCACTTACGCCAGAACAACTTGAACAAATGAACCAAACATATATGTCAAAGATCATTCCGGATGATTTATTGACCATTACAGTAACCGCATGGGACCCAACAGTTGTAACCCCCTTCAATCCACCTGTATATGCATACTCCTCTGAAGGAGAAACTTCTATAGAATTATCACAGCAATTGCAGACATATCTTGTAGATAAAGAAGGTTTTATTGTTTTTCCTGTGATAGGAAAGGTTAAAGCAGCAGGACTTTCAAAGCAGGAACTGGCAGAATCACTTCGAAAAGAGATTGCCCATTACGTAAAAGATGCAATGGTAAATGTACAAATAGTAAATTATAAAATTTATGTAATAGGGGAAGTTGCACGTCCGGGAAGCCTTACCGTTAGAAATGACCGGATAACTATTGTTGACGCGATCGCCCAGGTTGGTGACTTAACGATCAATGCTAACCGTAAAAATATACTGATCATGAGAGATAATGAAGGGAAGAAAGAATTTGCACGTGTAGATATGACTCAACCGGACATTTTCGCTTCGCCTTATTTTTACTTACGGCAGAATGATGTAATCTATGTTGAACCCAACGATGCAAAGAAAAGAAATGCTAAGTACAGCCAGGCGCAACAGTTTAATATATCTGTTTTCTCAACAATACTTACCACTGTTTCAGTAATAACTACAGTTATTCTGGCCATCACTAAATAATATGAATAATTCAATGGAAGAAAAAGATAAAGAAAACTTTGGCCTCAAAACGATTATTGTAAATTATTTATTACAATGGCGGGTATTTCTGGTCGCGTTTATTATTTCCCTTATACCTGCTTTGATTTATCTGTTTGTATATCCACGGACATATTCCATGATGGCTTTGATACAGGTTCAGGAGGACAGAGATATGGGCGGTGGAAATTTCGGATTAGGGGAAGCTGCCGGATTAATGAAATCTTTTGGAATAGGTGGTATAACACCTTCGGCAGTTAATCTGGATGATGAGATGATGATTTTGACTTCTAATGACCTTATTAAAAAAATGGTTTTGGATCTGGGTGTCAATGTTGATTATAAAAAACCGTTCTCTTTTTATCGTTTGTA
Organism: Tannerellaceae bacterium; assembly: GCA_032058265.1. Taxonomy (GTDB): domain Bacteria; phylum Bacteroidota; class Bacteroidia; order Bacteroidales; family Tannerellaceae; genus DFXE01. Next base: position 4,877 of record DAMCDT010000018.1, on the reverse strand, counting down.
TGATACGAATTCTCCTTTTAAATTAACAGCAGATTCTATAACAAACGCCCGTTTGGAAGAAAAGCTGGAGTTTTCAGTAAATTTGAATAATGGGAATGTTAAGGTTAAAACCAAATCAAAAATAACAGGAAAGAAGCAATTTGACTTTTCATCTCTTCCTGCAACTATCCAGCTTCAGCAAGGAACATTTGTTTTGGATTATTCCAATGCGTCCGAACTTCCTTCGTCAGCTAAAATGAATATTATTTTCAAACCGGCAGGTTGGGTTGCTGAAGACCTGGCAGAAGAGTTTTTAATTGAGGAATCTTCCAAAACATCGAATGTTGTTGAATTGTCCTGCACCGATTATGAGAAAGAAAGAGGAGTGGATATGCTTAATACCTTGATTCGCCGCTATAATGAACAAGCCAGCGACTATAAGATGAAAGATGCATACAAAACATTAAACTTCCTCGATGGCCGTATCAATGGAGTGACAATGGACTTGGCTGAGGTTGAAAATAAAATCGAAGATTACAAAAATGCTAACAGATTAATGGATATCGAGCATGATGTTCAATTGTATGTAGAGCAAATGAGAGAACTTCAGGTAAAGATCATAGAATTCGAAGTACAGGCACACGTGGTGAAAAATATGGAAGACTTCGTAAATGATCCGGATAATAAATACAATTTAGTACCTACTCTGTTAACTTCTCCGGACGGAGAAAATAGTCCGATTGCTTCCTATAATGCTATTTTGCTTGAAAGAGCCCGTGTTATTCAGAATTCAAGCATAACCAATCCATTGGTTACGACTTATACTGAACAGGCGGACAAATTGCGGGAAAGTGTTGTGCTAACAATAGCTAATGCTAAAAAAGCTATACAAGCGTCCATTGACGATTTAAAAAAGAAGGAGCAATTCATTATAGATAAAATGTACAGTTATCCTTCACAAGAACGTCAGTTTATCGAATTAAAGCGTCAACAGGAGATATTTCAGGGAGTATATTTAGTGCTACTACAAAAAAGAGAAGAAACGGCATTGGTTATAGGACAGGATAAAGAAAAAGCCCGCGTATTGGATTATGCTTATGTGAAAGCCAGGCCGGTTGGACCACGTAAACTTTTCGCTGCTATTTTTATGTTGGCGTTTACGTTGATCGTTCCTGTTGTTTATTTGTTTTGCAAAGAACAATATAAATCGTTAAAACAAGCATATAAAGAAGCAAAATAAACCACATGAGATTTTTGGGAAAGATTTTTTATTATATGATTGTGTTTATCAGAGGATGTATAAACCGGTTTTCTTCATTCTTTTATAAACAAATTATGATATCATGTGGTAAAAATGTGCGCTTTTCGTCAATAACATCTGATTTTACTTATCGGAATATCTCCATAGGCAATTCTGTCTATATAGGGCCTGACGCTAGGTTTGTAGCAACGGAAAGTAAAATATACATTGGAAATAAAGTCCTTTTTGGTCCGGGAGTTACTATTATAGGTGGTGACCACCGAAACAATGTCGTCGGACAATTCATATATGATATTAAAGAAAAACAACCGGGTGATGATTTAGACGTTACTATTGAAGATGATGTCTGGGTCGGAGCAAATGTAACCATATTAAAAGGTGTTACAGTAGGACGTGGAGCAATCATTGCTGCAGGTTCGCTGGTATTGAAGAACGTGGCGCCTTATTCTATTGCCGGGGGTGTTCCTGCCAAGGTATTGAAATATCGGTTTTCTACAGAAGAAATTCTCTCCCATGAAGAAAAATTATATCCGGTAGATAAACGTTATTCTCCTGATCAGTTAGACTTGTTCAGAAATCAATGAGTAAAACGCATAAGATATTAATTGTAGCGACCTCCCGAAAAACAAGAGGCGGTATCACGGCTGTTGTAAATACTCACATGAAAGGTGAACAATGGGAAAAGTATCATTGTAAATGGATTGAATCTCATATTGACCGTGGAGGAACACAAAAAATATTCTATTTTGTAAAATCAGCTTTTCAATTTTTGTTCATAATTCCTTTTTATGACTTAGTACATATACATGTTGCCACATACTCATCATTAATCCGGAAATCATACTTTTTTTTTATCGCTAAGCTCTTCCGAAAGAAAATAATAATACATTTTCATAGTTCGACGCCGGATGTTATTTTTGAAGAATCCAACAAGAAAATGTACAGGTACATATTCAGCAAAAGCGATCTTGTGCTTGTCCTTTCAGACCAATGGAAAGAATGGGTATATGAAGCTTTAGGAGTAAGGAATAATGTGAGTGTATTACATAATTCAGTGCCTTCTCCTGTATTAGAAAATAAGGACATTCAACAAAGAGATAAATCTATTTTATTTGCAGGAACGATTATTGATAGAAAAGGCTACCGAGATCTTATAAAAGCTTTTGCTATCGTTGCACCTGCTAATAAAGATTGGACTTTAATATTCGCCGGTAATGGAGAAATTGAAAAGGGTATCGAACTTGCTTCTTCATTGAATATTTCTGAGCAGGTTGTTTTTAAAGGCTGGGTTTCAGGAAATGAGAAAGATCATCTTTTCAGAACTTCATCTATTTTTTGTCTATCGAGTTATTCGGAGGGGTTTCCTATGGCAGTTCTCGACGCATGGGCTTACCATTTACCTGTCATTTGTACTCCTGTGGGAGGTTTGCCCGACATCGTCGAAAATAAGGTGAATGCGTTGGTTTATCCCGCGGGAGATATTCAGAAATTAGCTGAAGCCATTGATTTATTAATTAAAGATGAAGCATTACGTCGACAAATTTCAAATGAATCTTATAAATTATCGAAAACAATTTTTAATTTAGACGCTATAAATAAACAATTAGGATCAATATATGAAGAGCTGCTTGGTTACAGATGAAAAACCCAAAATTTCCATTTTAATTAATGCGTATGCTTGTAATCCAAAGTGGGGTTCCGAACCAGGCATGGGATGGAATTGGATTATCCATATTGCCTCCTATTGTAAAGTATATGTTATAACCGAAGGTGAATGGAAGGACGAAATTGAACATGAACTTGCATCTCTTCCACAAAAAAACAATATTGTATTTTTTTATCTGCCTCTTAGCGATAAAATAAGAAAAATGTGTTGGAACCAGGGTGACTGGCGTTTTTATTATTATTACAAACAATGGCAAAAAAGGGCCTATAACTTATCCAAAATAATCCTCGAAAAATACCCGATTGATATTGTTCATCAGTTAAATATGATAGGTTTCAGAGAGCCCGGTTATTTATGGAAGATTAATAATATTCCATATATTTGGGGGCCAATTGGTGGAATGAATGTTTTTCCTACAGCCTATCTAAAAGGAGCCAGCCTGAAATATTATTTCTTTGTTTATCTGAAAAATGCGATTAATTATTTCCAAATAAGATATTCTTATCGTGTAAATAAAGCTATCAAACGAGCGGATGCGTTAATATCTGCCGTTCCTGCCAGTCATGCTAATATTAAGAATATCCATAAAAAAGATTCTGTATTAATTAATGAAACAGGAGCACATCCTGATATCGCCACAGCCATAACGAATAAAGCGGATGATACATTTCATATTTTATGGGTCGGGCATTTTTATTTTAGGAAACAATTGTCGTTAGCTCTTCATACTATTGCTTCTTTGAAGAATAAATCGAATGTAAGGTTTCATATTGCGGGAAACGGGCGGGATGAGTTTTATAAACAATTAGCAGTAAAACTGGGTGTGGATGGTATTTGCGTATGGCATGGTAAAATTAAGAATGATGAAGTGCATCAGCTTATGAGAGAAAGTCATTTGTTTTTATTTACAAGTGTTTATGATGAAACTTCAACGGTTGTGTTAGAATCTATAGAAAACTATTTGCCGGTCGTATGTTTTAATACAAGTGGTTTTGGAGCAATTGTGGATGAATCTATAGGATATAAGATAGAATTATCAAATCCTGAACAATCTGCAATTCAGTTTGCTGAGATAATAGATAACTTAAACGAAGATAGAGAAAAGTTGTCGTTACTGTCAAAAAACTGTCATAAAAAAATCATCGAATTATCTTGGGATGAAAAAATGAAGAAAGTCATGAATATTTATCAAGATGTGTTGGATAACTATGGAAAAGACTCTTCATATAGGTGATTTTGATGTAGCTGTTGACTTCCATTTGGATAAATTGCCGGAAGAAAAGCTTGTAATAAATACAATTAACGCCTATTCCTGGACCATGACTGACCGTTTTCCAGTCTTTAAAAAAGCTTTGCAAACAAGTGATATTTTATTACCGGATGGAGTTAGTATTGTATTTGCGGCAAAACTACTGACCAAGCAGAAAATAAAAAAAACAGCCGGCGCAGATCTCCACTATATGGCATTAGAGTTGCTAAATAAAACGAATGGAAGTTGTTTTTACCTGGGGGCCGCTCCTGATACTTTAAAATTAATAAAAACGAGGATTAATAAAGAATATCCCCATATACGTGTAGGCAGCTATAGTCCCCCGTTTAAGGATACGTTTACGGAAGACGACAATACATTAATGAAAGACGCGATCAATCGTTTTGCTCCAGATATAGTATTTGTGGGAATGACTGCTCCTAAACAAGAAACCTGGATATACAATAACCATCAGGATATCCGGACCAAAATTATCTGTGGAATAGGAGCGGTTTTCGATTTTTACGCCGAAACAACCAAGCGTCCTCCTCGATGGATGATTGATACCGGGCTGGAATGGTTCGGACGTTTACTTATGAACCCCCGCAGATTATGGAAAAGATATATTGTGTATAATGTTGTTTTCGTTTATAAAATCGGGAAGTTGTATTTTATAAAATTATCTTTAGGAGATAACCTTTTGAATAAAAGGCTGTAAGCGG
>DAMCDT010000017.1:6759-23238 GCA_032058265.1 Tannerellaceae bacterium | reverse complement strand
TTGCTTTTTCAAATTCAGGATGTTGATTGTATACATCTTCGATAGATAAGAGAACTTCTTTTACAGCTTGTAAATACTCCTTTTCTCCGGGGTGTTTAGCTTCCAGTGCGGATAAAATTAAATCTGTCTTCATAGCGTTTAATAATAAAATGGATAACAATTTGTTCACAAATGTAGCTATTTCCCCGGAATGAAAAAGTTTTTCTTTGACATTTTGATTTTCCATTTGTTAATTTTAAGCATTATTATCCTATCTGTTTTCACTGCTTATTTAGGATGATACTCACCTTAAAAATTATCATTATACTTTTTCAAAACCATTGTGATGACTTAATCAAACTATTGTGATAACTTAATCAAACCATTGTGATAACTTTTCCAAAACACGGTTATCTTTTGATAAAGACATTGCATACTTTTGAAAGTAAAACTATTATTCTTAAATTCATGCTTTATATTTATTATAGCACTAGCAAATTATAGTCAGACGTTATCTATTTTAATTTGCCGGATTCCTTTACAGGACAAGAAAAAGTGATAACAGTGATAACAAAATGCAAAAAATAATTACCGGTATCATTTATAATAGACTTAGAATAATAGTTTTAACAAAATGAACCTTACTATGCCATCTTAATGCATCTAAGGTGTGGAAAACTAAAAAATAAGGAAGAAAAAGTCAATTTCATTTATCATATTATATATATTTGTACCTTAATTGCAAACTACTTCAATAATGGCACTCTTTAGATTTAAAAAACAGGAAGAAAAAGAAAAACCGGAAAAAACAAATAATACGGAAACTACCTCAGCTATTTCAAATGCACCAAGTTATGAGGAATCTACAACAGTAGAAAAAGAAATGATGGGAACGAACACGAAGACAACCCTGTTTAAATTAAAAAACAAAAAAGAAAATATTGCCGATTTCTTTAAAATAGATATTTATAATATCTTTAAATATGATCTGGTATTAACACATCAGTCCACATCAAATGAACTTTATACCCTTCATTTGAAAGACATAGAATTAGATACTTTCAACCATATTGATGTGAATAAATACGGAAACGGCAGTTATGACTTGATTTTCAAAAGTAAAACCAATTATATCGGGATCGAACTGAAACAATTTATTGATTTCTGCATTGAAAAGCTGGGTTCTGATTTTATGAATAAGAAAAGTATTACAGAAGATGATCAGCGCGATGCAACCCTTGGTGTTTTTTCACGTCTATGGTACAACAAGATTAAAATAGAAAATCTGGATTTCACTATTTCATTGACGATATACAATATAATGAAAGATTGAAAAAATGGTGACCCGGGTGGGACTCAAACCCACGACCTTCAGAACCGGAATCTGACGCTCTATTCACTAAGCTACCAGGCCAATATTGGCGCAAAAGTAATTATAATCTCCCAGTTAAACAAATCATATTAAGGAAGACTTGGCAATTATATCTTTCTGATAAGAGGTTTCGTCTATTTGATATTTTGAAACAGTTTCGATGCACTAAATATCAATATGCACGGAAAAACAGATAATAAGCTTGCTTTTTTTACATTAATCATTAATTTTGTCGGTCATTATATACAAACACACACAACGACAAAGAATATGAGCTACTTAATAAAGCCTCCCGGCTATAAAGCCTTATTGAATCTATGCCAGACGGAATTAGGAATTAAAAAAATTAAAGACTTCTTCCAGCAGAACCTTTCATCCGAATTGCGTTTACGCCGCGTAACCGCACCATTGTTCGTCCTCAAAGGTATGGGTATCAATGATGATTTAAACGGTACGGAGCGGGCTGTCACTTTTCCAATCAAAGACCTGAATGATTCAAAAGCAGAGATAGTACATTCTCTGGCTAAATGGAAACGCCTTACTCTTGCGGATTATGAAATTGAGAAAGGATATGGTATATATACAGATATGAATGCCATACGCTCTGACGAAGAATTAGGCAACCTGCATTCCCTTTATGTCGACCAGTGGGACTGGGAGCGCACAATGGGCGAAGATGAAAGGAATATTGACTTTCTTAAAGAAATAGTGAAACGTATTTATGCAGCCATGGTACGTACCGAATACATGGTGTATGAAATGTTTCCCAGGATAAAACCTGCATTGCCGCAGGAAATATATTTTATACATGCGGAAGACCTTCTGCAGAAATATCCGGAATATACTCCGAAAGAAAGGGAAGATGCTATAACGAAAGAGTATGGAGCTGTGTTTATTATAGGCATCGGATGTACTTTAAGTAATGGAGAGAAACACGACGGGCGGGCGCCGGATTATGACGACTGGTCAACTAAAACTCCTGATGGTAAATCAGGACTGAACGGAGATCTATTGGTATGGGATGATGTATTGCAACGTGCGTTGGAATTATCCTCTATGGGTATCCGTGTTAACAAGGAAGCATTACTGCACCAATTAATAATAACAAATTCAGAAGACAAGAAAGAACTTTATTTCCATAAACGTTTACTCAACGGCGAATTGCCTCAAAGTATCGGAGGAGGTATCGGCCAGAGCCGCCTGTGCATGTTCTACCTTCGGAAAGCACATATTGGAGAAATACAGGCAAGTATATGGCCCGAAGATATGCGTAGCGAAGCTAAAAATGCCGGAATGCACTTAATTTAATAGCTATGGACGTTAAGATTGAACAAAGCTGGAAAGAACAATTATCTCCGGAATTCGAAAAAGAATATTTCAAGAACCTGACTGATTTTGTAAGGCTGGAATACCGGCAAGGAAAAGTATATCCTCCGGGGCCGGAAATATTTAATGCGTTCGAACACTGTCCTTTCGATAAAGTCAAGGTTGTTATCTTAGGACAAGATCCTTATCATGAACCCGGACAGGCTCACGGACTTTGTTTCTCCGTTAAGGATGGGATCGCTTTTCCTCCGTCTTTGATCAATATTTTTAAAGAGATTGAAGATGATTTAGGCAAAGCTAGCCCAAAAACGGGTAATCTAACCAGGTGGGCAGATCAGGGTGTTTTGTTATTGAACGCTACATTGACGGTCCGTGCACATAGAGCAGGTTCGCATCAAAACAAAGGATGGGAATCATTCACTGACGCTGTTATTCACCGGCTGGCTGAAGCAAGAGAAAATATTGTATATATACTATGGGGTTCGTATGCCCAGAAGAAAGGAGCTTTCATTAATACGAGCAGGAATTTAGTTTTAAAGTCGGCACACCCATCACCATTATCTGCTTATCGCGGATTCTTCGGAAATAAACATTTCAGTAAAGCAAATGAATATTTAATAGCGAATGGGCAAAGCCCTATCGAATGGTAATTATTTTATGAACTTTCCAGATTAATACCAGGTTTGGCCATCCCTATAATTGCTTCTTCTATCATATTTGAGGTCTTTCAGTAATGACGAGCTTACTGCAATTGAGAAAGTGTAAAATTTATAATTACCAACGGGGGATATATTAGCCGTCATAGTAAAACAATGAAGGTTACGGGAAATATTACACGTCAGATATGATATCTTATTCACTTCAAAGTCGTATGTAGCATTAAAATTAAAACGCCAGTTTTTTGTAGGTTGAATATTTCCACTGAATGTCAAGGCATGTGTTAATTGATAAGGATATTCTTTTTTCTCATAATTAAAGTTAGTCATATCCCAGTTTAAATTCAGGCTGTAATTAAATGACAAACTCCACGGGACTGTATTTATCCAATACCCGTCGGCATCCCTGTCGCTCGTATCCTCTTTCTTAGCCTGCCGCAACCGCCCTCCTTCCGGTTTTACCAAACTCTCATCGGCAGCCAATTCATCCGTAAATTCTCCATCTGTTCCATCCGGCGGTGCAGAGTCATCCGTTGTTTGGCTATCGGATTCACTTATCCCGAATATCTTCGCGAATATTCCTTTCTTAAAAGTATCATTATTGAATGTATAGGAAAAGCTCGTACTCGTTGAACGTAATCGTCCGATTCCTTTTCCAGCAGTAATACGCATTTTATCTATTCTTCTTGGTGTTCTTACACCATTATTTTCAGTATAATCGTAAAGGTAGGTATCAAAAACACCGCTTAAATTTAGTGTATAACTTTTGGAGAATTTAAGGCGAAGATTAACACTTAAATCACTCCATTTAAAAGAATCAGCAACCATATTATAAGTCATTGATAAACCTAATTTATCAATAATTGATATTTTCCTAAAACCGGTAGAATCACTATCCGATTTTATTTTTGCTTCCAGATTGTTGTCCAGGCTAAAGCTAACATTTCCTTGTTGTCCTCTATTAGGTATCCCAAACATTCCATTCTTGAAGGGAGAGTAAACATAGTCAACCAGTTCTCCATTATCATTTTCATATTGCAGATAATCATAAAAACCGTATCTCCTGTTACTGAAATCCGGAGTGAAACCTATGGTAATAGAAGGATCAACCCTGTGGCGGATAGTCTGAACAAAGTCTCCAAGAAAAGGTAATGGCTTAAACGTTCCATATAACGTAGTTGACATACTGACAGAGGCATTGTAATTATAAACCCTGTAAAAGCCATACGTTGTATCTTTGGTAATCACTCTTTTTTGCTGGGAATCATACATCTCTTCCACCTTGTTCGTGTACCATCGTTCTGTATAATTAAAAGTCGGAGAGATATTGATATAATTAAACAGATTAAATGTAGCGCTTACTGGGATCTGATGCTGCATTGCATTCTTCCAATCTTTGACTATATTAGCTTTTACGAAATCATATTCCTTGGCGCGAAGGCTATTCCTCAAATATCCGGTATAACTCATCGATATCTTTTCATACCACCGTTCCGATCCTACTGCTTGCTTCCGTTTAAAGGGAAATATCCTGCTCATCGAAACAGTTACATCAGGAAATGTAACCGAAAGCATGGTATCACGCGAAGACTGGTTGATATTCATTGTAGCGGAGATACTAAAAGGATTATTCGGAAAACGTTGAGTAATATTCACACTGGATCCTTTTGTATTCTCTGTTGAACTAGGCGCTGTAGTATTTTGTACCCTATCATGCCCTGCCGTAGCAAAATTTACACTGGCAGATATGGTACGGTACGGGTTTGCTTTAGGGTCTTGTGTATGCGTGGCGTTGATTTTAAAAGTCTTCTGTACACTATAATCAGGTAGATTCTTATCTCCCAGCTTTGTGACTAAGTATTCAATATTAAAATTCCCGGAAAACTTATACCTCTTTTTATAATTTGAACGGGCGTTAAGTCCCCATGATCCCTTTGTATATATCTGGCCGGTTAAAGCCATATCTATATAATCGTTAAAAGCAAAGTAGTATCCTCCGTCACGGAGAAAGAATCCACGGGCAGACTCATCTCCGAAAGTAGGAAATAAAACTCCTGAAGAATACGTTTCCGAGAAAGGGAAGAATGCAAAAGGAAGCATCAAAGGATACAGCGGAACATCTTCGATAACCAGATAAACCGGCCCGGTTACTATATTCTTTTTAGGACGTACTTTCGCTTTGGTCATCTGGATATAAAAATGGGGATGGTCATGTTCGTCACATGTAGTATACCGTCCGCCAACCATGTTAAGGATATCATCTTCCATTTTCTTGGTTCGTCCGGCTGTTACATAGCCTTCACCTTGTTGTGTAATAACATCCGTGATATATCCTTTTCTACTTTTAAAGTTATAGCGCATGGTTTTAGATTCATATTCCTGACCCCCGTCTTTAAATAGCGGATAACCAAATTCAGCGCCAATGGAATCTAGTCCGAATTTAGCAAAAACGATACTGCTATCCATATTCATCTCAATAATCTCAGACTCCAATTCTATTTGCTGGTATTTAACATGACCGTCACCAAACAAATAAGCCCAGTTACCGGCAGTCATAATGATGGAATCAGTCGCATCATAAGCTACAGGAGCTTCCAAAGCATTTTTCCGTGGGGGAATTGTGTCTGTTAAAGGAATAGAATCGGCAGGTAAAACGGCGGTAGTATCAACCACATAGGCAAGGCTATCCGAAGGAGCGGTAAGTTCTTGCGCCTGCGAAATGAAATTCCCAACAAGGAATATCAGCGTGATATATAGGACTCTTACTCTCGAGAACATCATGCTTTTATTGCATCTCAGCGTGCAAATGTATAATAAAATACGGAGTGAACAGGCTTTAATTACCCTAAAAAGAGTTTACACCAATAATCAAAACGTAAAATTGACATATCTCCATATTTTGAAAGACCTTTTCTGATCTTATCAATCGACTTTTCCTTTCCGAGTTTTGTTTTACTGTAAAACTTATCTGCAAAACAGATCAGTTGTTCTTCCATAGATACGGGACGCATATCTCTGCGTGGCAAAGGTAGATCACGCTCTATGATTTCTTCCAGCGTTATGCCTGTTCCTGTATGCCGTTCGCAAACCAGAGCATGCTTAGGCAAATCTTCTTTTCTCATCAATTCGGCACCCAGATATCCATGGCAAATGTAATCGGCATCTCCATAACACCCGATAATCGGCGCATGACACATAAAGACCCCTATGTCATGAAGCATAGCGGCCTCAGATATAAAGGGAATATCCAGGTTCAATTCCGGATGTTGTTTAGCCAGCATCAAAGCTTTATCCGTAACATTCCGGCTATGCGTTACCAATATCCGGTAAGCGTCAGATTCCGCATCATAATATTTCAATAAAATATCTACGGGATTCATTTCATTATCATAATATTTACAACCACAAATGTAGTAAATGTCCACATCATTCCCTATTTTTGTAAGGATGGTAAACCCGATAAGATGAAAAAGATCAAAAAAATTGCACAACAGTTTCTTACCTGCATGTTGGCTTTTACGTCTGTTTCAGTGACAGCCCAACTCAATAACACATTGATTCTTGGTGCTGAACGGCTGGATGAAATTACAGAATTATTGAAAGATAAAAGAGTTGGTCTGGTTGTTAACCAGACTTCAATCCTTGAGAAAAAGCAAATACATTTGTTAGACGCCTTATTGGAGCAAGAGATTGACATAAAGAAAGTATTTGCTCCTGAACATGGTTTCCGAGGCACGGCAGACGCAGGTGAAGAAGTAAAGGACAGTCGCGATCAAAAAACAGGTGTCCCTATTGTCTCTATTTATGGAAAAAATAAAAAACCGACGGCTGCACAACTGGCAGATATTGATATAATTGTTTTTGATATTCAGGATGTTGGGGCAAGGTTTTATACTTATATAAGCACTATGCATTATGTTATGGAAGCATGTGCCGATAATGGTATTGAAATGATTGTTTTAGACCGTCCGAATCCAAATGATTTCGTTGACGGACCTATACGAAAACCAGGGTTTGAATCATTTGTCAGCCTCCATCCTATCCCCTTGCTGCATGGATTAACCATCGGTGAACTAGCTCTAATGATTAATGGCGAAAGATGGCTCAAAAGTACTCCTGATACCTGCCGGCTTCATGTAGTAACGATGAAAAACTGGAAGCATGGAGATCCTTACTGGTTACCTGTCAAGCCCTCCCCTAACCTACCAAACGACCAGTCCATACGTCTCTATCCTTCCTTGTGTTTCTTTGAAGCTACGGATATAAGCGTGGGACGTGGTACCTATTACCCTTTCCAGATCATAGGATATCCGGATAAGAAATATGGAGATTTCACCTTCACTCCCGAATCTTTACCCGGATTTGATATGAATCCTTTACAGAAAGATAAGGAATGTTATGGTGTGGATCTCCGGGAATATCCTTTCGAAGGAGGATTGACCCTGCGCTTCCTTTTTGAATTTTACGAAAAGGCCGGAAAAGACCAGGCTTTCTTTTTTACGCGCCCTAATTGGTTCGACCTTTTAGCCGGTTCCAAAGAGTTGCGTTACCATATCATTTCCGGATTATCAGAAGAAGAAATCCGAAGCATCTGGCAGGATGACCTGGACAGTTATAAGATAATGAGGAAGAAATATCTGCTTTATCCTGATTATTAATGCACATGAAATTCATACGTCATGTACATGATTATATAAGTAACGTACATAAGGTTTTAAATTTATGCTTATAGGATTTTGATACAATAATAAAGCGGCCCTGAAACAGGAACCGCTCTTTTAAAATCTCACACACAAAAATCATCTTATCTTTTGGCAATTACCAATAGTTTATTATCATTAATATCATAGAAAGCAATCTCATGAATGACGCTACCGCTATTGACGGGTTCAAAACGAACTACCCTGTTTAATACATTTAATAAAGTAGTTTCAGGTTTCATATCCATACATGCCATCCGTGTTGTAACCATTCTCGAAAAACTGATTCCGTTTTTCTGTGTATCGCTCAATTCCATCTTCCCGGACATTCGGTTGCAGCCTGCATTACCGGATACGATCTGTTTTGTAATATCAAAAGAAATAAACTGGTGTGTTGCATCCGGATTCATTTGCTGTCCTTCCAATTCCACTACATTCCATTCGCCATTTAAAGCAGAGAAAGTAGCAAAGGCTGATTGTTTGGTTTTGCAACTACCCATTAGTACGACAAAAGTGAGTGCTATACATGCTATTAAGTACTTTTTCATCCAATCTTCTATTTAGACAAAACCAATAATTTATTTCCGGCGCTGTTCACCAGGAAAGCTTCATTATCAGAATTTCCTGCTTTCACTCCGGTTACAGATTCTATTGCTTTTAATATTTCACCTTCCAATTCCATATCAGGACATGCCATCATAGTAGACGCTGCCTGTCTGAATGTAAAAGCGGAATTGTCTTTATCATTCCGTACAATTACCGTATTGAACATATTACATCCGGCATTACCATGTACTTTATTGTCAGATATATTAAATTCTATAAACGGTACTTTTTCTGTTTTGGTTACTTTATTTCCATTTACTTCCGTTATATTCCATCTTCCGGCTAATTGTTGCACATCCATCTTCTTTGAAGAAGAACACGAAATCATCCCAACCAATACAGGGATCATTAAAGCATAAAAAATTACTCTTTTCATAAGTCTCAAATTCATTTATTAATATCACTTGTATGATAAGACGCAAAAAAGAGATGAAATGTTCTAACAAAACAATCTTTTTAGTCTATATTAACATTTGCAGATAGAAAAACAAATAAGGAGCCTTTGTGGGGGACTCCTTATTATATCTTACATGCTTACATAAAAAATTAGCGACAAGGTTTTGATTTACGATTGTACTAATTGTGTTACTCAATTATATTGCAAATATAGATGCGATTAATATACCGTACAATACCTATATATATGTATAAAATCATTACCTACTACCTATATATAGGGTTTTATGCAGGTATCGAATGCTTTTCTTTCCGTATCAAGAGACGGTATGACCAAAAAGATGTAACTTTGATTTTACAATCAAGATATATGGTTATATATGTATAAGAAAGAAGTATACCGGGAGACAGATAAAATGTTTGATTTAATATCTGATAATTATTCCATGGTGCTGGTTGTAAGCCGCTTTGGAATTCCTTTCGGATTTGATGAAAAAAACATTAAGGAAGTATGTCGCCAATACAATGTAGATGTTTGTACTTTTCTAACCGTCGTCAATTTTTTAATAGCTGAAAAGAACGCCCCTATTGATAATATAAATAATTGCCTTTCATTAGAATCATTGATCACTTACTTGCATAATGCGCATGACTATTTTCTGAATTTCCGCCTTCCGCATCTGCGTCGTAAACTAACAGATGCAATTACTGATTGCCCTGCTGACGTGGCTTTTGTTATCGGTAAATTCTTTGATGAATATGCAGAAGAAGTGAACAAGCACATGATGTATGAAGAAAAAACAGTTTTCCCTTATGTCAGAAAGTTATTGAAAGGACAAAAAAGCGCTAAATACAACATTACTATATTTCATCGGAGACACGACCAGATTGAGTTAAAGATAACCGAACTAAAGAATTTGTTACTGAAGTACTATCCCGGTAAAGGAAGCCACATTCTAAACAGTGTTTTGTTTGATATTTTCTCAACGGAAAAAGATCTTGCCACACACAATATGATTGAAAATAATCTTTTCACTCCTGCTATATTAGAATTGGAAAAACGATCATAACGAATGAAAGTCAACCTTAAAATACTTATCGTTGAAACTTCCCCCATTATACGTTCCGGATTGGAAGTTGAATTAAAAAAAATATCGGGTTTCCGTTTCGAGATAATTGAGATTATGAACGTTGATTTACTTGCTGAATCTGTACGAATGCATAAACCCGACCTTCTTATAATCAACCCGAATGTACAGGGTAATATATTAATCCATCAAATAAAGGAAGATTGTGATTGCCCTTATATTAAGTGTATTGCCTTATTAAACAACCTGACTGATAAAGCACAACTCGTTCCCTTTGACGAACAGATCAGCATTTATGACACATCGGAAGATATAAGGATGAAACTGGAAGCCTTATGCTCTGACGAGATAAATGAAGTAAACGAAAGTGAAGAGCAACAAGTATTAAGCCCGAGGGAAAAAGAGATCATTGTCTGTGTAGTGAAAGGGATGACTAACCGGGAAATCGCAGACCATTTGTTTTTATCTGCGCATACTGTTATTACTCACCGCAGGAATATAGCACGTAAACTCCAGATACATAGTGCAAGCGGTCTGACCGTCTATGCCATAGTCAATAAACTGGTTGAACTTAGCGAGATTGGCAAATAGAATCTTTTAGGATAAGGATTCCCTCCGGCCCCATATTGAACAATAAATCAATTATACTTAGATTGGGAAGAAAGCCGAGCTTATTATTAAACACCTGATAATACGGTTTAGGTTGAAACCCGGTATCCACACCCGGGTGCTTCGGCCTTATTATTTCACGAAAATCATTTGACACGTCATGAATATAATCCTTCGTATAATGTATAATAGGATGTATATCCAATAATTCACAGATAAGGCTCCTCAACTCCTCATTAAAGTCAATCAGGTAATCATATTTCTTTTGATAATACGGTTCAAAATCATCTTGATAATATTCAAAGAAAGGGCTGGTATTATAAGCTGATGTTATGGCATTCCAATGTAAATGCCGCCAATTACCATGGTCAGAAATACGAATGTCCTTGGTAAGGCATTTTATTGTTTCCGGTTTTTCAATAGGAATTGAAAGAGTAAGGGGGCCATTTGCCCCGGCAATGGTACATCTGTTACGATAAGTTTGCTTCAGGTAATTTTCTGCTGTCTCAATGTAAGCCTCTTCATATTGATAAAGTTTACAGTATTGTTGAACGGGGCCCAAATAAGCAGTGGAAAGATATGCAGCAGACATTGTTAATTGATCTTTTTAAACCAGCGTTCTTTGTCTTTACTAAACCAGCAAAACCATGCCGTTCCTATTATATGGTCTTCCGGAATAAATCCTAAATGACGGGAATCGATAGCATCACTCATATTATCAGATAGCACCCAGTAATAATCACGTGAAAACTGAAACGTATGTACAGGCTTCCTGTCAATATAAAGTGTCCTGCCACGGAAGAAAGCCTCCTGGTCAATTTCTGAGAGGATCGCATCCCGTGCGGCTACGATAAATTCATCCGTTAATTTGTATGTTTGTCCTTTACGTGGAACAATAAGTGAATAACTGGCCGCTTTCGCTGGAACGAAAAAGCGGTTGACGCGTTCAGTCATCTCTTCCCTTATCTGATATACTTCAAGCGGGGTAAAACGGAATGTAATTATATCCTTATCCTCACTCCAAAACCTTTCCGGAATGTTCAACTTCTTCAACAGCGATACAAACGGCTCCTTAATTTCCTTTGATATCGAATAAGGAATTAATGTATGAGGAGAACGCGGAATCAGCTTCCCGTTTATATTATAACCTCCATGATCGACACGAATGGTATCACCCGGCAAAGCAATCACCCGGCTTACAAGAAGCGGGGCATCTTCTTTATCTTTTAGCAGGGGACTGGAAAAAAGAAGTACCTGATTACGTTGAAGTTGTTTTTTCCCTGATAATTTGTTCACCAGAATAAAATCATCTTTATGCACGGCATCTTCCATCGAATGCGTAGATACACGATAAGATCCTATTAAAAAATAACGGATAAGCATAACAATACAAAACAACAAAAGGAATGCTGCTAGCCATCTTACAATAGTAGGTATCTTTTGTTTGTTTTGCATTAAAAAAATGCTGTTTTTATCTTTCTAATCTTTGTGTACCATCCGGAACATGCGGTCCCAGCGGATGCCTCCATCAAACAGCCTACGGTCTTTATCTAATGAAAGCCAGATTAGGATCGGTTTTCCCACTACATGATCTTCCGGGACAAATCCCCATGAGCGGCTATCGGCACTTTTATGACGGTTATCACCCATCATAAAGTAATAATCATATTTAAAGGTATAAGTTGTTTCTTCTTTACCGTTAATATACACCTTACCATTTGTTACCTCCAACGTATTATTTTCATAATTTCTGATACAACGGTGATATAAACCCAAATTATGGGTAGTGAGCTCTATAGTCGTTCCTTTTTTAGGGATCCAGATTGGCCCGTAATTGTCACGCGTCCATCCTGTTTCGTAATCTACAGGATATGTTATATCACCTCCCAGCAGATCAGGTTCAATAATAATACGTTTTATAACAGATAGTTTCTCCGCTTTATTTAAAGCCTCATTGGTCAAAGGCAAACGGTATACCGGATTAAATTGCCCGTTAACATTGGGAGTGAAGCCTAAGTATGACAGTAAGTACTGGTCAGTTGCAAGCAATTGATCTTCCCTGCTCACATTCAGCAGACGGAATTGTTCTTGTGTTATGGGCGAACCATCAGTCTCCAGAAAATAGTTTAACTGCATTTTTTCCGGATTTAATCCGGGTACACCATCTATATACACCTGGTTATCCCTGATCTCTAACGAATCGCCCGGCATACCGATACAACGCTTAACATAATTTTCACGTTTATCGACAGGGCGGTACATTATCTCTCCAAATGTCGCTTTATCCAGATAAATACGCTCTCGTCCATATTCTTGTATCAAAGTGTAATAATCGGGGTTTTGCTGTTTAAAGGCAATGGTATCACCTGCGGGAAAATTAAATACGACAATATCGTTCCTCTTTATATGTCCTAATCCTGCCACCCGCTTATAGGGCCATTCCGGCCAGTCCAGATACGATTTGGTATTAAGGATCGGTAGCGTATTCTGCACTAACGGAAAAGCAATAGGCGTATTGGGGACGCGGGGCCCGTAACTTAATTTACTTACAAAAAGATAATCACCCACCAGTAATGATTTTTCCAGGGAAGAACTGGGTATCTGGTAATTCTGGAAAATAAACAGATTGATAAAATAGACAGCTATCAGCGCGAATATAATATCATCCACCCATTCCAATGTCTTTCGTACGGATGGATTCTTTGATTTTTTCCAGGCGCCCCAAGGGATAAATTTAGTAAGGAATATATCTACCAACACTATCAATCCTAAGAGCAACCAGCCATTCCGCATCCATATAGCAAAAAGCGTATATAATACAGCCGCTATACTGAATTTAATCCACTGTTTTTTTGAGATTTTCTTTATTTCCATTCTTTATCGTACAATTATCAGTCGTGAACTAAAACGTAAACATATCATCCATGCCTAAAAATCCTTTTTTTCCGGCTGTAAACTCCGCTGCTATTACAGCTCCTAAAGCAAAACCATCACGGCTTTTAGCGTCATGCTTTATCTGAATATAATCCACACCCGATTCATATACGATTTCATGTATACCGGGCACTTCTCCTTCACGTATGGCATATATGGGCAGGTCAGAAAGAGCTTCAGTCTTATCTAATGTCCATTTTTCTTTCCGCACCATATTATCCAAAATACCTTCAGCTAATGTAATGGCAGTCCCACTCGGAGCATCCTTTTTATGGATATGATGTGTTTCCGTAATACTGACGTCATAAGACGGAAACTTATCCATGATAGTCGCCAGGTATTTATTCAATGCAAAAAAGATATTCACTCCTATACTGAAATTGGAAGCATAGAAAAAAGTTTTTCCCTGTTCCTTGCATATCTTCTTTATTTCATCCAATCGGCTCAGCCACCCTGTTGTACCCGAAACGACAGGAACATTCGCCTCAAAACACTTCATATAATTGTTAAAAGCTGTTTCCGGGGCAGTAAATTCAATAGCCACATCCGCACTTTTAAATGCTTCCGATCCGAAATCATCCGGATTATCTATATCTATTATGGAAACTATTTTATGACCTCTACTTAAAGCAAACTGTTCGATGGTTTTCCCCATCTTTCCATAACCTATAAGAGCGATATTCATAACCTTTATTCTACTAATAATTTGATATTAATTATGCGAACCCGATAATTAAAGCTACAAATGTAGGTATTTTGGCGGATTAATAAATAAAACCTTATTCATCTTTGCGTTATAAAACTATAAACCCGTCTCATAAACAACAAAATCCTCACTCTTTCTAGGCTAATTAACCTGATAAGAGTGAGGACAATTGCGTCGGTCTTTGGTTTTTAAATACTAATTCACTACGAAAGTTGTCTTTAGGCCTGTTTGACTATTGGTACCTATCCATAAATTAAAATCTCCCGGTTCTACAACTTTTTCCATGTCTATATTATAGAATGCCAATTCTTCAACGGGTAAAGTAAACGTCACTGTTTTCGTTTCCCCTGCTTTCAGTGCGATGCGATCAAAACGTTTCAGTTCTTTTACCGGACGGGTAATAGAGCCAAAACGGTCTTGTATGTATAACTGGGCTATTTCGGTAGCATCGTAATTACCGGTGTTGGTAATATCTACCGTAGCTGTTATTACATCGGAAGCGCTGAATATATTATTAGATAGTTGAAGGTTATTGTATTGAAAGGTAGTGTAGGAAAGGCCGTAGCCGAATGGATATAAAGGATTAAATCCGGCATCTAAATGAAAAGAAGTATTTCCTAAGGAAGTCTGTCCTGCTTCCAATGAGATATCTTCAAGCATGGTCTCATTACCCTGGAACGGACGCCCCGTGCTATTGTGGCTATAATACATAGGTAATTGCCCGACCATTTTAGGGAAAGTAACTGGTAATTTCCCGCTAGGCACTGCTTTACCAAATAAAAGATCAACAATAGCTGGTCCACCCATTGTCCCGGGATGGAAATTGTATAAAACAGCTTTTGAGTTATCAACATCCCTGCCGATTGTAAGGGGACGACCGGCCATTACAATTGTAACGACAGGTTTGCCGGTTTTAGAAACCGCTTCTATCAATTGGCTTTGTGCTCCCTGCAGGTTTAGGTCTGCCAAACTATGGGCCTCGCCGGATAAAATAGCTTCTTCACCGACAAAGGCCAGTACTACGTCCGCATTACGTGCTGTAGCCACGGCTGCAGCAATACCATCTGTATTTTTATCCCGGCTGTATGCCGTACCTTGCGCGTATAAAATACGAACTTTATCTCCATACAAGGATTGTAATGTCTTCAATGGCGTTTGTGTATAGTTCTTATCCCCGTCGAATATCCATGTGCCTAACTGGTCATGCGGCGCATCTGCCATTGGTCCTACTACGGCAATTGTTTTTATCTTATCGTTCAGAGGAAGGGTTTTATCTTCATTTTTTAATAATATAGCTGATTCAATAGCCGCTTCTTTTGCTTTTTGCAAATGATCTTCGGCATACAAAACAGACGGAGCGTCCAAATCGACAAAAGGATTATCAAACAAACCCAGGCGGAATTTAATACGCAGGATATTACGTACGGCATTATCGACCGTTTCCAATTTTATTTTGCCTTCATCAATTAGTTCTTTTGTATACCTAACGTAAGTATAGCTTACCATTTCCATATCGACTCCTGCGTTTACGGCTTTTTCGGCAGCTTCTTTTTCGTCTTTACAGAATCCGTGGGGGATCATTTCCACAACGGAAGCCCAATCGGAGACCACAAACCCGTCGAAGTTCCATTCTTTACGCAATACTTCCTTTAAAATAAATTTATTTCCGGTTGAGGGAACTCCATCATTATCGTTAAAGGAGGTCATAAAAGTTGCCGCTCCTGCTTTAACCGCATTTTCGAATGGAGGTAAATAGACATTACGTAAAAGCCTTTCGGGAATAAAGGTGGAGTTATAATCCTTGCCGGCTTCTGCCGCGCCATACCCCACAAAATGTTTGGGACATGCAGCGATAGCAGTTCGGTCACTCAGGTCATTACCTTGAAAACCTTTCACCATAGCAGCGCCCAATATGGAAGTAAGGTATGTATCTTCACCCAGGCTTTCGGCGATACGTCCCCAACGGGCATCACGGGCTATGTCGATCATTGGTGCAAATGTCCAGTGAATCCCTGTAGAAGCTGCTTCGATAGCAGCAATACGTGCACCATCCTCCACTAATTGCGGATTGAAAGAGGCTGCTTGACCCAACGGTATGGGGAATATG
>DAMCDT010000017.1:0-6749 GCA_032058265.1 Tannerellaceae bacterium | reverse complement strand
GGAATATGGTTTTAAACCCATGTATGACATCACGCCCGATTATTAAAGGTATTTTCAGGCGACTTTCTTCCATAGCAACCTGTTGAAGGGCGTTAATCACTGCCGGATCCGTGAGATTCAACACAGAACCTACTTCTCCTTTCTTCACCAGTTCCTGCATTTTGCCGTTATCGCCAATAAAGCTGATCTGGTTCATTTGTCCGATCTTCTCTTCCAGGGTCATTTGCTTTAACAATGCCTCTACCCGGTTGTCTATCTCTTTATCCTTACTGTTCTCCGGATGAGTTTCATTTCCACAAGCCTGAAACAAGATCGACAAAACAATTATCAATATTGTAATTCCATTTCTCATTTCATTATTTCTTCTTTTATCCTACCTTTTAGTTCAAAGAATAACAGGTTGCCCTAACTGTGATCTTCTTACAGAAGAGCAACCTGTTTACCATAAATTTGTTAACCTAAAAATAAATATATTAGCGAGGAGCCGAAGTCAGGAAATAATGCCAACTAATGCCTCCCGGTAAAAATACAATATGCATATCCGTTTCTGTGATTGAAATTATCTTATACCTTCCGCTATTTATAGCGTCAGGGTTCACAGCATAAGCGGGGAATCCATCATTGATCTGTAACCAATTTTCTCCATTTTCTGTACTGATTGACCAGCTCGCATTTTCGGCCGGGGTATAATGTGTAGTTACAAATGAATTTGCCGTATCACCATCAGGGAACAGACCGCCCGTACTTTCATTCATTAACGTGCCTCCATAATTTTTTAATATAAATTGTTGTTCCGGATTAAGATAGAATGTCATATCATCATCATATAATGCATCATCTAATTCAAAGGGAGCCGGACTCCACCAGTTATTTGAAGTTGCACCTTCTTCTCCACAACCTATATGACCAGCTATTTCTCCTTTAATCCGCCATGTCTTGCCGTTGGGAGCATCACATCCACCTGTTAATAGAGCTGTTAGCTCATTGTCACAAATGGAAGGGTCGGTTTCTGATACAGAGAAAGGTATTTGTACCTCTTCCGAAATACCGGCTTTATTGTACACTTGTACCCGTAAGATATAATCATTTTCCCAAAGGATGCGTTGAGAGAATTCCAATACGCCTGTTTTATTAATGCCTGCTTCCGGGCATAGGAAAATACCTACGCATTCGGGTGTCTCCAATGCGAAACGAATTAAATTGGGGTCAGTCGAATCGGGAGTAATATTCACTTTTATATTTTCTTTTGCCACGACATTTCCCAGTTTTTTCAAACTTTGCTCCTGCGGATCACAGGATGAAAAATTGACCAGCAAAACAATTGCTAAAACAATATTTATTATTTTTTTCATACCTCTTGTCTATTTAGTATTAATAAGGATTTTGTTGTAACTCAAAGCCTTCATATCCTCTTGTCTTATCAATCTCACCTTGTGGAATAGGCACATATTTATTCTTTGCAGGATCCCATGTACGTACAGAAACATATTCAGGAAGATTTTCCGATAAAACGCTTTGCGCGTCTCCCCAACGTACCAAATCCCAATAACGAAGGCCTTCGCCTAAGAACTCTAACCGACGTTCTTTTTTGATATTATCAAGAGTAGCTGTTACCTTATTCGCTTCGAATTTATCCCCAAAAGCGCGTTTTCTTACAGCGTCCAGGTAATATTGTGCCGATTGTGCACCGGAAGCTGTTGCTCCTCTGACGATCAATTCGGCTGCATTCAAATAAGCCTCTGCTAAACGGAAAATACGCAGGTTATTATCGTAGTTCAGGTCATTGGCACCTGAAATAACAACATTACATTCTTTACGTGCTGAGTATTTACGAAGGAAAAATCCGGTATCCTGAAAACGTCTGGCATAATCAGCTTCACGCCAGTCATGAATACTTGCATCCCTACGAGTATCATCCGGAGAGTACATTTCATAAGCTGCCGGACGAACGGGAGCAAATCCCCAGCCACCATTAAAGACACCATCCGGATCTACCAAAGAGTTTGGAGAAATAAAAGCAGGCAGGTTAGTTCCATAACCATTCCAGGCACTGCTCCAATCGCGCCCTTCCGGAAGTTGGTTAGTTTCAAAAATAGACTCTTTGCAGAATTCACCGGAAGGAAGAAATACATCTTCCAGATTATCCATTAAACCAAAAGCCGGATTATTTATAATCTCGATCATATCAGCCAGTACCTGGTTAAATTGGGATTGATCGTTTTGGTACATGCCAACTCTTGCTCTCAACATCTGTGCCATTGATTTAGTAACTCGTCCTGTTTCAGCACCTGAAACAGATGCAGGTAGCTTATCACCAGATATAGCAAAGTCGAGATCTTTAATTATTTCCTGATAGATTTCATCAGCGGTATATTGCTTCGCCATGTAAGGAGATTCCAGTTCTTCCGTAAAATAAGGGATATTACCATATAATAACCATAATTGAGACACAAAATAAGCCCTCAGCGCATGCGCTTCAGCAGAAAGGCGATTTATTTCCGCTTCGGTTCCATCCACCGCATTTTCACAGGAAATAATCACACCATTCGTTCGGCTCAATCCGGTAAAATAAATACGCCACCATCCCACAGGAGTATCCGAAGGCGTATTAGCAAATTGAGATAAAAAGTATAGGCCGGCTTGGTCATTTGCTTCACCACCGCCTTTAAAAAGATCGTCCGAGCGTAAATCACCAATGAGGGTAATACTGTTATAACTGCCATCCGCATAACTATCCATGGTAAGTATCTGATAAGCAGACGCAAGGCTTTGTTCAATTGCCTGGACGGTAGCAGGGCCGCCAGCCTCCAATTTATCGGTAGGACGTACAGTCAGGAAATCTTCACCACACGAAGTAAATCCCAGAGTAATCAATCCTATTAAAATGTATGATATTATTATCTTTTTCATTGTCTTTCGTTTTAAGATTTAAAAAGTTATACTTGCTCCAAAAGTTATGACACGTGCCTGAGGATAGTTTCCTTTATCAACTCCCTGGTCACGTCCATTGTCTCCGGCACCGATCTCAGGATCGAAACCATCTTTATATTTAGTGAAGGTGAGTAGATTTTCTGCTCCTACAAATAAGCGCAAGTTTTCAACACCCGCCATTCTGACGATATTTCTTGGAAGGGTATATCCGAGCTGGATATTCTTCAGACGACAATAATTACCATTTTTAATATAGAGATCGGATGCGCGCCAGTTGCGGTTAGTATCTACCGATGTCACACGTGGTATTTTATTGGAGGTGCCGGGTCCTGTCCATCTGTCCATGATCCACGCCGGACGGTTTGCACCTGCGATATCCGCACGTTGCGAAATATCAAAAATATCATTTCCGATAGCTCCCTGGAAAAACACATACAAGTCGAACCCTTTATAGTCGGCATTAATAGTAAGTCCATACGTCCAGTCAGGAAAACCACGTCCGATCATTTCACGGTCAGCGTCATCGATTTTACCATCTGGTGTACCATCAGGACCACTGATATCCCTGAATCTGACATCTCCGGGTACAGCGGACTCTCCAAAAGCAGCATTGTATGCATCCGCTTCCGCCTGTGTTTGCAAGATACCATCTGTTCTCCAACCATAAAAGAACGGATAAGGCATGCCGTTTCTGGCATATATAAAGTTGTCAACACCGGCTGCACCAGAACCTCCCCATTGATCTTCACCGGAAGGTACTCCCAGGTTGATCAGCTTAGTTTCTGCATACGAAGCATTCGCCTTAATTCCGATATTAAAATCAGATATTGCAAAACGATAACCCAGATCAAATTCCAACCCCCAGTTTTCCATCTTACCGGCATTCATGATCGGGGCCGTTCTACCTACATAACCAGGAATAGGCTGGTCTTTTAACATTCCATCCGTGTTTTTCTTGAAATAGTCAAATGTAAAGCTCAAAGCATGGTTAAAGAAACGAGCGTCCAAACCTATATCCGTTTGTTTGGATTCCTCCCATTTCAGGTTAGGATTTGACAAACGTCCACCACTTACTCCATATTGCATATATTGCGTATTTCCTGTACCAAAATAATAGTTCTGTCCGCCATCCATTAAACTGGCATAAGCAAACTGGTCGATATTCTGATTACCGTTAACCCCCCAACTACCACGTAGTTTCAGGAAACTTAACCAATCCACTGTTGATTCCATAAAGGCTTCATTGGAAACGTTCCATCCCGCAGATACGGAAGGGAATACCCCCCATTTGTTATTGGCACCGAATTTATCGGAACCGTCACGACGAACGGTTGCCTGAATCATATAGCGTTCGTCATAGTTGTAATCGACACGACCGAAATAAGAAGCTAACGTACTGTAAGTCCTGTAACCTGAGGTTCTTTCACGTTCCCGGTCTGCAACGGCTGAGTTAATGGTTGCCATATAAGGATCATAAGCGAGCAGGTCATAGTCTGTACCTTCTAACTGTTGTGTTTTATTTTTACGTCCGGATTGACCGATCATGACACCAATATTGTGCACCCGGTTGAACGTTTCATTATATGAGAAAACATTTTCCACCTGCCAGGTAAATCCTCTGTTCATTTGAGATTTCACACGCGAATCATACGTATTTTCCAAACGGTTCATAGAGGAGAGGTAATAAGGGAATGCATATTCGTCTTCTCCCCAGAAAGCAAGGTCTACTCCATAGCTGGATTTGAATTTTAATCCTTTGAAGATATCCACTTCAGCATAAAAAGAGCCGATAAACTTATCTTCGTTATTTTTCGTTTTTTGAGGCCTGTTCATATAGGCTACCGGGTTTACGATTTCCTGGAATCCCGCAGGCGATAAAGAGAATACATTTCCATCCTTGTCTGTAACCGCATAAGGATGGGCTTCGAGGATTTCCTTTGCTTCCGTTTCGGACGCATATACAGGAACTAATGGGTTCATAACGATTGCACTACCCAATACAGAACCAAATTCGGAGTTTTCACCACCCGGTATACTTGAAGCTTTCGCGCGTGCATAGCTTAGGTTACTACCTACAACTACCTTATTTAAAAAACTTCTTTCCTTCTCAGCGTTTAAAACTTCATATTTATTATTTAAACGGATTGTCCATCGGTCGTAATTAGATACACCATAATTACCTCCGATAATACCTTCCTGGTTATAATATCCTAAAGACAGGTAGTAAGAGCCTTTATCATTCCCTCCATTAATACTTACCTGATGATTTACAACCGGAGCATTCTTATTGAATACCTCATCCTGCCAATCAGTACTTGCGATCTGGCCATTACGGGCAGCCGCTATGTCATCCAGGCTATATATCATACTACTACCACCATTCAGGCTCATTTCATTACGGTAGATCATGTATTGTTCAGCATCCAATACCGACTTTTTCTTCCATGGATTCTGGATACCATAGGTAAAATCATAACTGATACGCGCTTTACCGGCAGTACCGCCTTTAGTTGTTACCAGCACAACACCATTGGCAGCACGTGATCCATACACTGCGGCAGAAGCGGCATCCTTTAATATCTCGATAGATTCGATATCGGAAGGGTTTAGGTTACGAAGCCCCCCTTCAACAGCCATACCGTCTATAATATAGAGAGGGTCACTATTATTAACCGTACCGATACCACGGATACGTACTCTTGCATCCGCACCAGGTTGACCTGAATTCGTTACAACCTGAACACCGGATACCTGCCCTTTCAGAACATTCTCAATACGGTTGGGGGTTAACTTTCCTAAGTCATCGGATTTCACACTACTAATAGCTGCGGTTACGACACTTTTCTTCTGCACACCATAACCAACGACCACTACTTCATCCAGTAATTCGGTATCTTCCTGTAATGTTATGTTCATTACCCTGGAAGCATCCGCTGTAACTTCCAATGCCCTGAATCCAATATAACTGAATGTTAGTATACTACCTGCGGGAGCAGATAAAGTGAACTGTCCATCCATATCGGTCATGGTTCCATTGGTTGTTCCTTTTACCACCACATTCACACCCGGTAACGGGAAATCGTCAGTTCCCGATACTACCACACCTTTTATCTCTACGTTCTGAGCAGAGACAGTGAAGGCTACACATAATAACAATAGGATTGTTAAAAGATTTCTCATGAATTATTAATTTAAGATTTACACTTTTGAGATGGTGCAAACATAAACTAACAATAAACAATTTAAAGATTTTTTACCTATTCCCGAATACGCTGGTTAACAAAAAATAATACGTCAATATTTCGTCAAATAAACACACTCTTCTTATTATCAATATATTAGAATAATACCAAATCGCTTCAACCAAAAATACACCTGTTTTCCTGAAGATATTTTTTGTTTCTTTTCTATAATTATTTGAACTAGGATATTTTGTTAAGATACTCGGTCAGGCTATCTTCTCTTTCTAAACCGATTTTTTTACGCAACCGGTAACGAAGTGTTTCAATCCCCCGGACCGACAGGTTAAGTAACGGGGCTATTTCTTTTGAGGATAGATTCATTTTAATATAAGCACACATTTTAAGTTCGCTGACTGTTAAGTCGACATGCTTTTCCCTCAGCTTTTTGATAAAATTGTTATGTACCAGGTTAAATTGCTCTTCAAAACGTTTAAGAACATCATCCGATTGGATATTCGAATCGATACTATTATTTAAAGCTAGTAACATCCTTTTTGCTTTAACGGACGAATCGACTTTTAACTCATTGGCAATTTTATAAAGTTCCTGCTTTATATCAATCAATATTTCATTTTT
>DAMCDT010000016.1:10573-23318 GCA_032058265.1 Tannerellaceae bacterium | reverse complement strand
TTAAAAAACTGAATGATAATTGAAATAACAGTAAAGCCAACCCACTCCTTAACAAAGGCGGATATTACTGTTCATAACTAATGTAGTTCGTTAATACAAAGAAAGGTGATCCCGGAAACAAGATCACCTTTAGCTATTTATAAAAGATCTATTTTATAATACCTGTACACCGTCTTCACGGGCTTGATCTTCGCCTGTCGGTGTGATAAGTTTATATCCTTTTCCGTGGATATTTATAATTTCAATACCCGGATCGTCTTTCAGTAATTTACGCAGTTTAGTGATATATACATCCATACTACGGGCATTAAAGTAATTATCGTCTACCCAAATTGTTTTCAGAGCGTAATTACGTTCCAGGATTTCATTGGCATGAGCGCACAACAGGCTTAATAATTCACATTCCTTGGTTGTAAGCTTAGTTACTTTGTCGCCGATAGCTAATGTTTGCTTTTGAGTATCAAACATAAAGTTACCTAATTTATAGAATGGAATATCTTTTAGTTTTTTGCCTTTAACACGGCGAAGGATTGCCTCGATACGGAGTAATAATTCTTCCATGCTGAAAGGTTTGGTCAGATAATCATCCGCACCGATCTTAAATCCTTCCAAAATATCTTCCTTCATCGTTTTAGCTGTAAGGAATATAATGGGTATATCAGGGTTAATTGAACGGATTTCCTGCGCAAGTGTAAATCCGTCTTTCTTTGGCATCATAACATCTAATACACAGAGGTCGTATTTACCTTTTGTAAATCCTCTATATCCGGCTTCTCCATCAGAGAATAGATCTGTAATGTAACCTTTGGCCTGCAAGTATTCTCTTAACAACATTCCCAGGTTTTCGTCGTCCTCGCAAAATAAAATTCTCAATTTTTCTTCCATGACTAACTTTTTATAAGTGGTAAAGTAATAATAAACTTCGTTCCAACATTTCCGGAACCCGTTTCGGCACGTATCGTACCATTATGGTCCTCAACCATTTTCCGGACGTAAGCCAGCCCTAATCCAAAGCCTTTTACGTCGTGTACATTCCCTGTAGGCACACGGAAGAAACGGTCGAACACCTTTTTCTGGTATTCTTTCTTTATGCCTATACCGTTATCTTCTACAGAGATCAACAGTTTACCGTTATCGTTCCATGTACGTGCCACCAGTTTAAGCGGCACATCCGGCCGACGGTATTTTACGGCATTATCCATTAAATTGAATAACACATTCGTCAGATGGAGTTCATCTACATAAATTGTTGAATCTTCGGCATCCAACTCAATATCCAGATGTCCATCATATTTTTCAACTTTCAACACAAATGTATTAGCTATATTAGCTATCAAGTCATTTGCATCAACTTCTTTCAGTTTAAGGGCTGCCTTCTGACGTTCAAACAACGACATCTGCAAAACCTTTTCAACAAGGAAACCTAATCGTTTGGTTTCGTCGTTTATCACCCCTGATATATGTTTGAAAACATCGGGGCTTTTTGTTATATCCGAATCTTTCAGCATTTGTGACGCCAGCGATATAGTGGAAACCGGAGTTTTCAACTCGTGCGTCATATTATTGATAAAGTCATTCTTCATCTCTGAAAGTTTCTTTTGACGGAATACTATATATAATGTAAACGTAAATGTAACCATCAGTATTATAGAAAAAATAACCGACGGCACTATAAAGCTTACCTCATTATACAAATAGTCTTTCTTTGTCGGGAAAAATACTTTTATAAAATTCTGCCTTGACGGCGGATCGTTCGGGAATAACACGCCTGTTAATATATCCGAAGCTATTGGTTGTTTTTGTATTTCTCCGCTTTGATAAACGGTATTTCCATCTTTGTTAATAACAGAAAAAACAAAAGGTAAGTTCAAACCATTATTAACAAATTCCGTTTTCAGAAAGTTATTCAACTGCTTGAAGTCCACCCGTTCTTCAATTGGTTTCAGACTGGCTGTCTTTTCCATATTGATGGCAACTTCATGGATCAAGTCGATATTATATAAATAACGTCTTCTGAGCTTTTCAAATTGTTCTGTCGATGTAGTAACAATATTTCTTAACGATTGTTTACGCATTAATGAATATAACGGCTGGGATTGTGTTTTACTGAAACTATGCAATTCCAGGCTCTGTATTAAACCATTCGTGTCATTAATCTGAAACTTGTACCTTTCCTGTATAGTACTATTATAAAGAGGTGACGTTGACGGCGCAATAGTAGACTGTGTAGATGCAGTAGGATCCTGATAATTATAACTTCCCAAGTCGCGGCTGATATCTTCTTCTATATACTTACGTGTCTCGTCGTATTCCAGGTTTTTGGATACCTGAAGTAAACATCTTTTGACAGTTTCATTAAACTGCTCACTACGTGTTTTTAAAATTTCGCTTACATAAGTCACCTGCAAATATAGTAAACCAGCAAATGCAAATGCCATTACCACCGCCAGTAACCAAATTGTTGACTTCCTCATACTAAATCATCTCCTTTAACAGGAACAAATAACGCCCATTTTAGTTTAATATTTACACAAAAAAAGTAAAAAACGGGAGTTTTAATTGTTAATAATCTATTACACAAATCACAAAATATGGACTCAATATTCTGTTTAATAAGTATTTGCTAAAATAAACATAGATTAAAACACAAAGAATAGATTTTTCCAAAAAAAGAAATAACAGTAATCTAACGTATGGCCACTTTCCTTACTGTTTCATCGATACGTATGATGTAATATCCTCTGGCGATATTTACTACATATTCGCCATCCGGTTGCTTCATTTCAATTTCCACAACCTTAATACCTACAACACTATAAATTTCAAGTTTACTTCCTATCGGAGCATTCGTCACTTTGATACGGTTGTCCACAGCAATAACTTCCACAGGAGTATCTTCAGATTGTTTCTTATCAGTATATGATGAAGAACCCTTTTCCTGCGCAAAGACAGAAATAGAAGAACCCATCAATATAGATAATACTAAAAATAAAGAAACAATCATTTTCATATTATACGTCCTAAATTATAACAAATATATAAAGTTTTCTGATATAATGGCTATTTTTAAAATTCTTTTCTATAACATCTAATCAATTCATATAAACAAATCTATGCACTCCAGGGTTCGATTTATCATTTATAATAAATATAAATCATGAAGCTAGCTACGGACGGGGAGTTACCATCGATCTTTCTTCCCAGTCAAGATATCTTTTCTCCATTTCAATTACCTTATCGGGATATTCATCGGCCAGATCTGTCATTTCTGTTCTGTCTTCTCCCCATTCCGCATTTCAGCCGGACGATCATTTTTCCCTTCGGAATATGACTGGCAATCTTCATTACTACATCCATTGTCCGACATACATAAAATAAGTGTATTATCAAGTTACCCGGTTTCTCTTAAAGCATCCAGCACTTTTCCAATTTCTTTATCCATCCGGTCTACCATGTACCGCCATTGCCCGGGTATCCCATTCCTTAGTAGGGTTCTCATTCCAACTGTCGGTAAATCAGCGCGGCGTCAGGAAATTAAAAAAAATGACCTGTTATATCCTATTCATAGCAGCACAGTTTGTAAATATCGGACGAATATATAAATACATAATTACTTCATTTATTAGCATAAAAAAACCGCCCCGGAAAGGGACGGATTTTTTATTTGCTTTCCAAAGAAGCAATCTCCCGATTCCTTCTCTGCAAAGACTTGTTAACCTTAGATCTAAAATACTATGAAAAAAACTCTATGCAAATATAATTATATATATGCTTAATGATCCAATACATTTGTAACATATTGTTATGAATTTGTATCAACTACACTATTAAATACAACTTTTCAATAAAGTTTCGAAATACGATAATCCTCTGGTATTTTGTCGATTATCGAAAAAAGTTCTTGAATAGTTACCGCACGGAGCATGGAAACCCTTGTTTTTTTGAAATCAGGGATATTTTTAAAAATCGGCGTAGCAGCTAAGTGTCTCCTGATATGTAAAATTCCTCTTCTTTCATCGAGTCGATCGACACTTTGGATGACTTGTTCTTTCAATATATTCAAATACCACATAAAATCTTCATCGGGAAGCAATGTACCCGTATCAAGATAATGCTTTATTTCACGGAATATCCAGGGACGACCGATACTACCCCGGCCTACCATGACAGCATCTACAGCATATCTGTCAAAATGCTCTTTACATATTTCCGCAGAAGTAATATCCCCATTCCCGATTATTGGGATAGTCATCCGTGGATTTTCTTTTATTTTTCCAATTAAAGTCCAATCAGCCTGCCCGGTATACATCTGGCTTCGCGTACGTCCGTGCACACAAAGGGCAGCAATACCGCAGTCTTGAAGTCGTTCAGCCAAATCCACGATAATTTGGTTATCCACATCCCAACCCAAACGCGTTTTCACCGTAACAGGTATCTTAACCGCTTTGACTACTTCTTTTGTAATTTCAAGCATTAACGGGATATTCCGGAGCATCCCCGCGCCAGCACCTTTACCCGCTACTTTTTTTACAGGGCATCCAAAGTTAATATCCAGTATATCAGGGCGGGCAGCTTCACATATTTGAGCAGCTTCCACCATTGCCTGAACCTCTTTACCGTATATTTGAATAGCAACCGGGCGTTCTTCATCCGAAACGGTAAGTTTTTGTTTCGTTTTATTGACATGACGGATCAGTGCATCACTTGACACAAATTCAGTATAAACCATATCTGCTCCAAACCGTTTGCACATTAAACGAAATGAAATATCTGTTACATCCTCCATCGGAGCCAGCAAAACGGGACGTTCGCCTAGATCTATTGAACCTATCTTCATGCCATCTTTTGTCAAAATCAATTACAAAAGTACGTTATTAATCGGTTTCTTCCAACAAATAACCCTGAGCCGGCAAAATGGAACATATACGGGTTTCAGATCTACCATGATCACTCGCTTAAAAGACTGATCGACAAATCACTATACGACAATTTGTAAAAACCGTCAGTTGCTTCACTGATACGTTGGACAAGTTCTTTCTTTAAATACCTTTCCAGCCGGTTAGCTAAAAATATATTTAAAAAAGTTATCACAGCAGCGAGCAAGGCAATAACAATAATAAGATTCCGTATTCTTCTCTTCTTTCCCCAGGCCATTGTTCCATCACATAGCAGGGCCTTTCCCCACTATTAGAATAACAAATAATCAGGTAATTAGTTCTTCCGTTTAAATTCTTGCGGAGTAATGCCAAATTGTTTTTTGAAACATTTGCTGAAATAGGCAGGATTACTAAAGCCTAATTTATAGGCAACCTCCGCAATGGTAAGTTTATTCTTTTCATCAAGAAGTTGCGACGCTTTATTCATCTTCAGATAGAGAAGATAATCATTAGGGGTCATTCCCGTAATCTCTTTTATATCAGTGAAGAAACGTGTCCTTCCGATACCAAGTCTCTCATACCATACGGTAGTATCAAAAGAATGATCTTCCCAATATTCTTCCACCACCTGATTGGCAGCCGTAAGGAATTCCTGTTCTTTCTCATTTGTGGGCATAATTTGTACCACATCAACCGGCTTGTCAGAGCCATTACACATAAGACGTTGTCTACTCATAACCAAATAGTTACATCTAAGAAAGAGTATTCGTATATTAAATGGCTTTACAAAATAATAGTCTGCTCCACTCCGGATACTTTCCACATTCTGCTGGTCGGAAGGTTGTGAACTAAGCAGAATAACTGGAATATGGTAAGTCTTAATATTTGATTTGAGCATAGAACACATTTCTACTCCCGAGATACCGGAAAGGCTGACTTCACTGAGAACTATATCAGGTTGCTTTTCTACAATAAAATTATATGCTGTTTCAACTTCCCTGAAAGCAATTACCTCATAAAGCATGGAAAATGTTTCTGTCAGCAAGATACTCATTTCATGATCCTCCTCTATCAATACCATTCTGAGACTTTTTTCTTCGTCATCCTGCATCTTCTCTTTCCAGAAAGGGTCATGCTCTACCAATTCATTCAAAACAAGCGGCGTAGGAGGCGAATCTAAATGATTAAATTCTTCTGTTATATTTTCCTTATCTATGAGTGATATGCCCGAAGATAATGTTATCACAATCGTTAATTTTTCATCTTCTTTTTCAGCGGAAATAACTCCTTTGTGTAATTGGATGATTCCTTTACCAAAGGCTACTCCAATTATACCGTCGGGGAATAAGGAAAGATCAGTCATCGGATGACTGTTGTTAATTACATCCAATAGCACATTTAATTCATTTTCTTTATCCAATATGCCCCTAAGTGTAATATGTATCTTTGTAAATCCTGTTACCTTATGCAATGACAGGGTAATAGAATCCTTCGCAGCAGCGACCTTAAATAAAAAAGAAAGGATATTGTAAAACACTTTTTGCATTTGCCGTTGATCAAACCACAACACTACAACTTCATAAGAAAGGTTCAAACGGAAGTTCAACTGCTTTTCTTGAGCATAATCGGAAAAGGTTGCATAAATCCCTTGTAAAAAGGTCAGCATATCATGGCTTGTTACCCTGAGGCGAAGCTTGTTTTGCTCCATTCTTCTGAAATCGAGCATTTCTGTAATAAGGTCCTGCAAACGACCTGCCTGTTTTTTTACTTTTTCGATCTTGTTTTTAACTGTAAGGGGAAGGTCTTTCGGCAAACGATCTAATTGTGAAAGAATAAGCGTAAGCGGTGTTCGGAACTCATTGGAAATATTAACAAAAAAGTCCATTTTATTACGGTTCGTTTCCTCTATTCGCGAAATCTCCCTCCGTTCCATTTCAAGAGAGGCCTGCAGCATCGATTTACTTTTATTAAACCGGATAATCCACCCAAGTAAAAATCCGCCTAAAAGAATATAGATAATTATTGCCGGCATTGTTGCCCAAAAAGGTGGATTTACGATAATAGCAAGTTCTGCTACTTTTAAAGGATTGGACCGTTCCCGTACAATCAACTTGTATCTACCAGGGCGAAGAGAATTGTATATAAGTGTTTTATGATTAGTCTCCGTCCAAAGATCATCCAGCCCTTCCAGTTTATACTCATATCCGGTGATACGGGACGAAAGATAATTGGATGAAGCAAAATTAATGCTTAGCGTATTCTTATTATAAGGTAAAACCAATTTATCCGTCAGATAAAAACTTTTTTTCAAAAGTGGAGAGCCTGGCAATATACTTTTATTATTTACATTCAATGAGCTGAAAAACAAAGAATAATCATTCTGATCTGCAGGAAGGTTCTTCTCTGAAAAACCAAAAAGTCCGTAAAGTCCACCTACATAAATGAGACCGTTTTCTTCCGGTGAAACATACATCCCACAATCACCGATAAAAGCAGTTAAAGGCGATGTAGGACTTATTCTAATATTGTGTGAGCTTAAAATCACATTTTCAGAAGATATTTCAATCAAAGAAATTCCTTTATTGGATGTAACAACCAGCTTTCCGCTTTGCGAAAAAGCTATATTATAACAGATATTACTTAACAAATGATGATTTTCTTCATTAAATACAAAGAAAGAATCAGCGGAGGCTTCATATTTTAATATCCCGGATCTGAGGCTCACAAAATAAAGTCCGCGTTTACTGTCTCCGGCAATTTTAATAACCGCACTGGGTATTTTGCTGTTTTCCGAAATACCGTCACCATATTGCCGCAACTCTTTTCCGGTATTCAGATCAATAGTAAACAATCCGTTACGGTAAGAAGAGACCCACATCACATTCTTATTGTCAATATAAATAGCACGTATTATTCCGGAACATCTTTCGCGCAGATTCTCTTCGTCAAAAAACCAGTCTATTTCCAGTGTATGCCTGTTAAGTCTGAATAGTCCGTTCTGAGTATGCAGAACCAGATCACCCTTATATGGATAAATGTTTTCGATAATCCGTTGATGAATGGTCTGTAATATATCCTGCCTGATCCGGTGAATTTTCTTTGTTTTTATATCCAGATAACAGATTCCTTCCATATAGGTACTGATAAAAAGTCTGTCATATGCCTGATCATACCAGATATCTCTAACTTTATTTTGTGGCAACCCATTTGTAACGGTTATATGTTCAAACGAACTGCTTCCGGGTCTCAGGATATTGATTCCACTACCTTCAGTAGCAAAATACATGTTCCCTTTTTTATCTCTTTCAATTTGCCCTATTACCGCCCCATGTAGCCGGACCGAGTTACTTTCATCCGTCTCATAATATATAAAATTATCAGTTATCGGATTATAATATCTTACATCTCCATAATATGATCCGATCCAGATAGTACCTTGTCTGTCGGAAAAGAGTGCGTAAATGGTAGATTCCTGTAGTACCTGGTCTTGAAAAGAAAAAACCGTATCATTCTCCCTTATCAAATGATATATCCCAGTAAGAGTTCCTATCCAAATAGCACCTTTTACATCTTCCTCAATACAGAAAATACTATTGGGAAATCCCTGGCTAAAGTCTGCCATATCTCCATTTATCTTAAGGGTGATTAGTTCCCTACCAGGTGTATAAAGGTATATTTGATGATCCTGGGTAGCCAGCCAGATGACTCCATGACTATCTTTATATATCACTACAATGTGTTTATCCTGCAATAACCGCTCAGTAACTTTCTTCTCTTTTACATCCACAATATATACGCCTACGGGTGTAGCTATCCAGAACTCATCTTTTTCCTTCTCCAGAATAAAATCAGAACCTCTTACTGAAGGAAGAGATACAATAGATTCGGTTTCTTTTGTTTTCCAGTTATAAG
Source organism: Tannerellaceae bacterium (assembly GCA_032058265.1). GTDB lineage: Bacteria > Bacteroidota > Bacteroidia > Bacteroidales > Tannerellaceae > DFXE01. The sequence goes on along the minus strand of DAMCDT010000016.1, from coordinate 14,529 downwards.
CAGTAAAAGCGCTGTCTCTGGAAACATAATACAGATAGTCGCCTGAATAACAGATCGAATAAGAAAAGATACCCGTATTACTGAATGATTGAGAGGTCAAATCAAAACGGATCAATGTATTCTCCGCCAGAAAAAACAGAATAGAATCATTACCACACAGAGCATGAATATTAGAATCTTCTATTCCTTTGAGATATTCCGAAATACGGAAAACGGTGACGCTCTCCCCATTATAACAATTCAACGCATCATTCCCAATCCATATTCTGCCTATGCGATCCTGCCAGAATGCTACTGCCGACGATTGAGAAAGGCCTTGCTTATTACCTAATGTTTGATAATAAACGTTCTGTCCCCATATATTTAAACTAAAAAATAAAGTTAATACGAGTAACAAAAAACACTTTTTTATTCGCATTTATTCAGAAAGAATTATATTTTTTAAAACTATTTTACACCAAAAATATGGCAAAATCGTACGTTAACATAGTAAAATCGTACGCAAAACGATACAATTATATAAATTAAATGCTGATTTTCATAGCGAAATAATATATTTTAATAGATTTGTTCAAAAGTTCTTAACAGGATGTCGTCTCTATTAATAATAAAGTTTTAAGTTGGATTTAAATAATTTTTGAACTCTAGTTCTGATAAGACTTATGAACGTCTTTAAAAGAGAATCTGCTGAAAGACAACAGCAAGCCCTTTAAAATGAATTATTTGGAAATTAGTAATCGATTGATATAAAAAATTGTAGAGAGCTATAATTTAGGATTGAACAGAGTCGTATTGGCGGAATAAGATTATCTAAGTCTTATCAGAACTTAAGTCAATTTTTTTTGAAATAATAATAACGCCTTAGTGTTAAATTTTAAATCATCTATTTATGCGAAAAAGAATCAGATTTATGCACGCTTTGTTACTTGCCGGAACCATCTGCTTTAGTAGTAATATACAAGCAGCCGGGAATATAGCATCTAACGAAAAAACCGATATTTCTCAACAAAGGAGAAAGATCACAGGTACAATAGAGGACGCATTAGGCCCCGTCGCAGGAGCATCTATTGCAATTAAAGGAACTTCTCTGGGAACCATTACTGACATGAATGGAGAGTTCACACTGGATGTATCAGACGGTCAAACACTTATTGTATCTTTTCTGGGATATATAACTCAGGAAATACGGATTACCAATCAGACCGCGTTGAACATCACTCTTGCAGAAGATACTCAGGCATTGGATGAAGTTGTTGTAACTGCTTTAGGGATGAAACGTTCTGAAAAGTCATTGGGTTACGCAATGAAAGAATTAAAAGGTGATGAACTAAACAAGAATCTGATCAATCCTGTATCAGCTTTACAAGGAAAAGTGGCAGGGGTAGAAATATCTAACTCAGACGGTGGTATGTTCGGTTCTACCAAGATTTTGATACGTGGTGTTTCTACATTGAGCAAGAATAACCAGCCTATCTATGTTATTGACGGGGTTATTCTGGAAAACCCGATTAAACAAGGTAATCCGGATTGGGACAGCCAGGCAAATGACTTCGGAAATGAGCTGAAAAGCTTGAATCCTGATGACTTTGAAAGCGTAACCGTCCTGAAAGGTGCGGCAGCAACCGCTTTATACGGCTCACGCGGACTAAATGGCGCTGTCGTGATCACTACTAAGAGCGGTAGAACCGGACAGGGTCTTGGTATCCAGGTATCTCAAACATTTGGAGTAGACGCTCTAACATCGGCTCCAAAACTTCAAAACGTATTCGGTCATGGATATCTTGCTGCAAATGTAAACTATGGTGAAAAAGATGAAAATGGGAATTATTATATTTATGATAATTACAGACAATTTGTTACAAATAGTGAAGGTCGTCCCTCTTTAGTACCTGATTACGGAATGAGCTTTGGCCCAACGTTTGATGGCAGGGAAATACAATACTATGATGGAACATATGTTCCTTATGAAGCACAAAAAAACAATTTTAAAGATGCTTATCAGAAAGGATTTAATACAAATACCAATGTAGCAATCAGTGGCGGTAATGATAAAACTACTTTCTATACATCATTATCCTTCAAACACGCGACCGGTATTTTACCAAACAATGAATTCGATCGTTTCTCATTTTTGGGTAAGGCATCTCATCAAATAACAAATAGAATAAAATTAGATATCAGTATGGCTTTCTCCAACTCATGGCCTAAGAATCCGTTGAAAAATATCGGTGAAAATTTTGTGAATGGGAACTGGGGACGTATGTACAATCCGTCAACATCAAAAAAGAAATACATGGGTTCCCACGGAGGATTGGCCAGTAATAATTATGGCGATGAATGGGGTAATATGCCCGGAAGAGGAGTATGGTGGGATATTTATGAAAATTCGAAAGAACAAAAAGAAACATCCGTACGTCCTACGGCCAAACTGGAAATCGATTTGCTGGACTGGCTTAAATTCAATGCGGAAGGTAGCTATAACTACTACTATACAAGATTAGAAGAAAAACAGCCGGGGACAGAGTACGGGAATACAAACGGTTATTACAGAATGAACTTACGGGCTAAAGAACAGACTAATGTCAATGCGAACTTTTTAGTGAATAAAACGTTTGGCGACTGGTCTTTCAACGGCTTTGTGCGTGGTGAGTATTTCGAAAATTTCGAACAGTTCCAGGAAATGGAAACACAGGGAGGCTTGATCGTACCCAAGCAATATTTTATAAAGAATTCCAAGCAAACACCAAAATATGATGCCAAAATATCAGGTACAAGGAAGATATTATCTCTTGCTTTCCAGGCAGGCGCCAGTTGGAAAGATCAGTTCTTCCTGGATGTAACCGGACGTAATGACTGGACATCATCGCTCGTATATGCTGACGGACATGGGAACTATTCTTTCTTCTATCCTTCTGTAAGCGGATCATGGCTGATAACCAGCACCTTCAGAGATCAGCTACCGGAATGGGTATCGTTTGCAAAAATTCGCGGTTCCTGGGCACAGGTAGGTAACGATACGGAACCTTATAAAATTAATACGGCTTATGAACTGAACACGTCCACAACCGGTTCCGGTTCATATTATGGTTTGAGTCTTCCGACGTCCACCTATGATAATAACCTGAAGCCGGAACGTAAAAACTCCTGGGAAATCGGTATTGACTGGCGCTTCCTCGATAATCGCCTGGGTATAGACGCTACTTATTACAAGGAAAATACGAAAGACCAGATCATGTCTATTGCTGTTCCTTATGAATCGGGTATCAAAAACCAATTGATCAACGCCGGTAATATACAGAATAAGGGGCTCGAATTGGCTGTCAATGTGGTTCCTGTCAGAACGAAAGACTGGGAGTGGAATGTTGATTTCACTTATACAAAGAATGATAACAAGATCATCTCCCTCCATGAAAACGTAGCCAATTATATTGTATTGGAAGGCGATGTGCAATATGGTAACTACCGGATGGGATCCGTAGCAAAAGTAGGTTCCAGTTATGGAACTTTGATGACAGATAGCTATATGAAGATCGATAAGGCATCCGGTCTTCCTATGCTTGTATGGACAGACGGAAGCAGACGAACACATTTGTTACGGAATGAAGAAGAAATTCATGAGTTCGGTTCTATTGTTCCGGATTTCTTAGGCGGACTTTCCACCGGATTGAAATATAAAAACTGGTCATTGAATATATCTCTGGATATGCGTTTCGGAGGATATGTGGCTGATTATAATTCCCGGTATGGTACGGCATATGGCTTTACAAAACAATCTTTAAAAGGCGCTCCCGGACATGGCGGTGTTACCTGGACATCCAAATTTGACGGAATTACCTATCATGACGGAGTAATTCCTGACGGCATTATTCCTGCCGGAACAGCGATAACACAGGCCGACGGTACCGTATATACAGTAGGAAGCGGAGGTGTATCCAATGAAGGCGAATCGTTCAGGG
>DAMCDT010000016.1:0-10563 GCA_032058265.1 Tannerellaceae bacterium | reverse complement strand
CTTGTTGAACCTACACACTCCTCGGCATGGACATACCGGAATAATGCCTGGACAATGGCAGGACGTAATTACGGTGTGATCTCGGACGACTGGGTGAAAAAACTGAATTATATCGCTTTACGTGATGTTTCCCTTAGTTACCGGGTACCGACAAACTTCTGTGAGAAACTGAAAGCCAAAAACATGGTGTTAACATTTGCCGGACACAATCTGGGGTATCTGTTTAATAATATGGCAAGTAAAAACAATCCCGAATCTGTAAGTGGTACTGCTCCGGCTGAGTTTCGCGTACGTTATTTCCAGGGAGTGACTTCCAGTTTTACTTTCAATGTAAATGTTAGCTTCTAATTCACTTAATTTATAGTAGCATAAAGAATATGAAAAAATATAAATCAATATTAGTTATCGCATTGGCGGCAATGACATTCTTATTTACAGGATGTAAGGACGACTTTGCAGAGTTAAATCAAGATCCGTCAGCCGTAACAGAAGGGAATCCTGCCTATTTATTTGCACAGGGTATCCTGGAGTTTGAACCATCGGGCTATACCTATTGGTTCTATAATGCGAATGTGTTTTTCCAATGGGCACAGACTGCTGTGTCGACCGGCGGAGTGACTTCTACAATTGCCGACGGAGCACCTTCTCCGGGTTTTAAGTGTATAGATGTACTGAAGTATGCCAATGAACTGAAATACGTACGCTCCCTTATGTCGGAAGAAGAAAGCGCCAAATATGATTATTATGCGGCATGCCTGGACATTATCTGTGTATATATGGGGATCTTTGACACTGATTTTATCGGAAGTATTCCCTATACCGAAGCGGCGCAGGCTGCACATGGGGGAACCCTGACTCCGAAATATGATCGCGTGGAAGACTTGTATAATCTGTGGTTAGGCAATCTGGACGATGATATCAACATACTGACGACTGCTACCGATCAGTTATTTGAGAATTCTCAGGACCCCATTTATGCAGGAAATATGGAACGCTGGGCCAAACTGGCGAATTCTTTAAAGCTGAAAATAGCCGCGCGTATGATCAATGTAGACAGAAGCAGGGCTTTAAGCATTGCCGGAACCGTTGCTACTTCTCCGGTAGGAGTTTTAAATGGAGAAGCGGATGATTTCCTGTTCAATAAAGCGACTCATAACACCAGCAATCAGGATTACACATATCATTGGAGTAATGAAGTTCTTCAGACAATCGCAGCATCCAAGACCGTTATGGATTTTATGGTTGGCAACAAAGATCCGCGTGTACGCTTTATTTTCCAGAAAAACCGCTGGAACTCTAAGGTAACGCAAGCATTCTTTGATGCGAAAAGACACGATGATGTGCCTCATTACATTATGGAAAATATCGATTATGAAGTAGGAGCTGACGGAATATATCAGTTTAAGGCATGGAAAGGCGCCGGAGAACCATGGGTACGTTATCACGGAATGCCTCTGGCCTACAATGCAGGTCAACAGGCCGGTACTTACGGTGACTGGTTTAACTACAGCGTACAATGCCGGTTGGAAGACAAGACTTATTTCCCGTGTTCGGATTTCCAGCAGGAAATGATTTACGGACGTATAGACTTTACTCTACCGACTGCGCCTGGTGATGCGGCAATTCGTGATACGGAAGACGTCCCCTGGTGGGGTATGTACCTCACAACGGCAGAAGTAAACCTGTATCTGGCCGAATTCAGTTTGCTGGGAGCCACTCTTCCTGAATCGGCAGAAGCCTATTTTAACAGAGCAATTGCTGCTTCGGTTAGGGAATACGACCGCTTGGCTAAGAATAATAAGATACCTTATTATGGGACAACCTATAATTATGACCCGCATGAGAAAGTAATCGATCTGCAGGAAGGCGAAATCGAAACAATGATGTCTAACCAGGATTACCAATTAACAGGAGATAAAGCACTAGACCTGGAGAAAGTGTATCTGCAACAGATACTCCATCTCTCTATGTTACCTGTCGACCAATATACGACCGCCCGCCGTTCGGGTGTACCCATTATCGGTTCAAGTTTGGTTAGCCGTGAAGATTATACGACCCACCAAATCCCGACATCATTGATCCCCCGTCGTATGGCTTTGAATGAACCGGCTAAGACAGACCTGATGTACGAAGTGTTGAATCAGGCATATAACGAACAAGGTTATACTTCCGGTTCGGGAGCAAAACTGAACTCTGAACGTATGTGGCAAGATAAGAGTAATCCTCAGTGGGGAGAAGGGCCTAAAATGTAACAACGCCTGACACTATATTTCCGGAAAACCGTTGCGCTTTTTGCAACGGTTTTCTTATATTTGTAAGAACTAAAAATACAACTTATTATGAAAAAAAGCCTATTGCATATACTAACCGTCTTTATTTGTATAAGCTTTTACGCAAGCAGTCAGTCGGAGATTTCCCCGGACAAATATCTGTTTAATAAATTTATCAATGGAACGGTTCTCATGAAAAATAAAGCGATCGTGAGAGCCCCTCTGAATTACGATTGGGTAAAACAGGAAATGAATTATTACAATAATGACGAACGGATGGTCCTGCAGGGGTTGGAAACGATCGATACCGTATATATTGTCGACCGGAAATTCATCCCTCATGGAAAGGCTTTCCTGGAATTATGGCCTGTACAGGATGATATTTTATATATCGAATGGAAAGCCAGGGTAGTCAACAAAGGGAAAAAAGGAGCTATGGGAGTTACTTCACACGCTGTTACTTCCAGGGAAATGGATGTAAGTAATATGCGGGGACAAGGAGTTGAAAGGAAAGATATCTATGTTCATGATTCCGTATCCGATAACTCCTATTATATCCGTGTAGATAACAAGTTGAAAAAATTCAACTCGGAAAAAACCTTTCTGAAACTGTTTCCGGAGGAAACAGTAGCTAACTTAAAATCGTATATCAGAGAACAAAAAATAGATATGAAGAAAATGTCTGACGTCATTAAAGTTGTTGACTTTGCTTTTGGTCTCGGTTATCGGTTATAGTTCGGGTGGTATTGGTCTACCAGTATTAGGTCTTTTAGGTTGTCCAGGGAATGTAATTCTAATAATACCAGCTACTTGATGATCCCAACCCCCAGTATTACCGCCCATTGGTATTCCTGTCCAATAGCTATCAAATGATATAGATAAATCAAAATAATATTGACCTTCTACTGTACCTCTTGCAAAATAATAAAGAAACTCATCTTTTGACATTATAAATTTAAGACGGTCGCCTTTTGGTCCATTTGAAATATACATGCGAGAAATGGGCAACGCAAAGTCATCTATACGATAATTAAATTCATGTTCAAATACAAATTCAGGATCCTCTAAATTATAATGAACTGTTGTTATTATTCCAAGATGTGAAGGAGGGTATACAGTTCCAGGATTAGGATATTCGTATCCCGGATAATTCTGGGCATTTCCTTTAAATATGAATGCACAAACAAATAATAAACAAAATAACACTTTTTTCATAATTTCTAATTTAAAAAGATTCATATAGAAATTAGATACCTAATTGTTTTGCATGCAGTACAAATATAAAAAAATAAATTATATTTACAAATATTACACAAAAACAATCAAAATATTAGATAAATTATTATTGAAAAAATATCTCTTCTAAAGTATTTGATATCAATCAAAAAGTTATATTTAATATAGCAATCTGTCATTCCATAAGATAACTCATTGTTTATACGCGTTTTATGGCATGACAGATTCTATTGATTTACTATCATTGCTTCTGTCATCCTGCTACTGGAATAACATGGTAACGGTTTCCCTTTTCGGTACGTTTCCGTTCGATACCGGCGGCGGTCAGCATTTTGCCGAATGTATAGGTGTTCACTTCCCGCATGGCAGATGGGTTCTGCTTTTTCAGGCGGTTGAAGATTTCTGCTGCGGAGAGCATTTCTCCCGTTTCTCCGGCTCCGGGTATACGGAAACAATCATAGAAGACGTCTTCCTCCATCCCGCAACGTTGGAATGGGATATTGTTTTTCATGATCTCCTGCTCTTCTTCAGTTGTGAACCAATAGCGGGCGCCGTTCTTGAGTTCGGCTTTAAGTTGTGCGTACACTTGCACATGGTCGAAAGGCGTACAGTCGATTTTCTTTAGTACTTCCACACACAGGAAACGGCGGCTTCCCGAAGGGTCGGTCAACAGGTCTTTCCGGTTGGAGGTAGCGATAAACGATGCGATACGGGGAAGCGCACTGTAATTTTTCTTATACGCTTTACGGATATTCAACGCTGCCATTTGCATCAGGTTTTTAAGCAGAGCCATTTTCTTTTCGGAGAATTTATCCATTTCATCCAGGTTGATCAATCCGAATACCGTAAGTTTTTGTTCGGAACCGGATAAGCTATTCAGGTCGAAACTATCCGTATAATAATCCTGTAGCATATCCGGCAGCAACATTTTGCAAAACGTGGATTTATGCATTCCCTGTCTTTTACTGTATAAAACCGGCGCTACACTGTTGGCATGCTGCGATTCCATTTGCAACCACTGCGCAACCAGTCCCAGCATCCAGCGATGAAATCCGGCCAACCAGAGCGGCACGTTCGATACTCGTTGTGCCAACCGCTTTACCCTCTCATTCCCATCCCATTCGGGCAAAGAGTTCATATAAATCTGCATCGGGTGAAAAGCTGTTATATCAGCCGACTGTACATAACGCGACACGTCTCTGTCCCAACAATCGATACCGTTTCGCCGTGCCTCCAGACAGAAACTATTCAACTCACGCTGACCGACCGCACGAAAAAGGGCATACTTCTCATTTTTCCTACGGAATTCGGTCGCCTCCGTCAATAGGTTATAGCGAAATTCATACTGCTCTCTCAAGAATTTTTCCACTATAAAGGAGATTTCCTTTATATTATCTTCCGGTTCCGGCCTGTCAGACGTTGAACGTTTATTATATTCTGATACCGGACCGGCATTGTCTGCTTTCTTTACAGTAAGACACATGCGAAAATACATACGCTTTAATAAAATAATAAATTTTTTCATACGAATAACATCTTTTTATAGGTTGATCAAACCGCGAATATACAATCGCAAATATTGCTTTTGCAAATATTCAAGAAACTCATTATCAGAAAAATGCACTATAGATATTATCCTCATGTTTTATTGTTTTGTGTTCGGATTTTTATTATTTTTGTCATATACCATTATTGATTCCACTCAGGTGGCATTTACTTTCCACCCGGGTGAAAAGACAACTCCACCAAGGTGGAAAACAAATTCCACCCGGGTGGAATTTCTAATCGGTAATGTACAAAGGATTAATTATTAACAAACAAAACACTAGACTATGGGATTACAGTACGACTTCTATGAAAATCCTCCCCGCAAGGATGATAACAAAAAAAGACTTCATGCGCGGGTAGTTCCTGCAGGCACTATGGGCTTGAATGAGATTACAAATTTGATCCAATCTTCTTCTACTCTATCACCGGGAGATGTAAAGGCGACTTTGACTTCGCTGGTAGACTTAATGGTTCGCGAACTTTCGTATGGCTGGAATATCCATCTGGAAGGGTTGGGATATTTTCAGCTGACTTTGTCGTGTCCGCCTATTCGTTCGCCGAAAGATATCCGGGCGGAATCCATTCATATCAAATCAATTGTTTTCCGTCCGGAAGCCGACTTAAAGAAAAAATTCAAAACCGTTCCCGTAGAACGGGTACGCCGGAAGAACCATTCGGTGAGATATTCGGAGATCGAGATCGACGGGATATTGACGGCCCATTTTATGGATCATCCGTATATTACCACCCGCCATTTCCAGCGGATATGCGGACTTACCGCCACTACGGCCTCTCGCAGAATCAGGGAACTGATTGAAGCCGGCAAACTGCAAAAAAGCGAACATCACCGCACCTTGTATGAACCTGTAAAAGGATATTACCGAAGATGACAGGTGATGATAGTTCCGGTGACAGTTACCATACATGAAAAACAATCTATATACCAACAACTTACCCTCTCCAATGACAGATGACAGTTTAATTGGGAAAAGAGTTAAAGGAGTCAATAGGAGCTTCGGTTGCTTCGCTCCGTCTCCACTACTCTATTGTAACATTTCCGGACATGAAAGAAAATAACTATTTTTGTATAATGAATTTTTATTGATGCGACTTTGAATATAAATGATTTCGAAATAATGTCGCCGGTGGGTTCTTATGAATCGCTGATGGCAGCTATACAGGGAGGAGCGGATTCTATCTATTTTGGTATAGAGGGATTGAATATGCGTTCCCGTTCATCCAACAATTTTACGACCGATGATCTAAGAAAAATTGCATCTATCTGCCGGGAGAATGGTAAAAAAAGTTACCTGACTGTGAATACGGTTATTTATGACGAAGATATCCCTTTGATGCGTACAATTATCGACGCGGCAAAAGAAGCAGAGATATCTGCTATTATAGCAGCAGATGTCGCAGCAATGAATTATGCTACCAGTATCGGACAGGAAGTACACTTGTCTACACAATTGAATATATCCAATGTTGAGGCGCTTAAGTTCTATGCCCGTTTTGCTGATGTGGTTGTTCTGGCACGGGAATTGAATTTAAAACAAGTAAGCCAGATATATAAACAGATTGTAGAACAAAAGATCACAGGGCCAAACGGTGAACTGGTACGTATTGAAATGTTCAGTCACGGAGCTTTATGTATGGCTGTTTCAGGAAAGTGCTATCTGAGCCTGCATGAAATGAACTCTTCGGCCAACCGTGGCGCCTGTATGCAAATATGCCGCAGAGGATATTCCGTGAGGGATAAAGATAGTAATATCGAACTGGATATAGATAATCAATACATCATGTCACCCAAAGATCTTAAGACCATTCATTTTATGAATAAGATGATGGATGCAGGCGTCAGGGTATTCAAGATAGAAGGACGGGCACGCGGCCCTGAATATGTCCGCATCGTAACAGAGTGTTATAAAGAAGCGGTAAAATCGTATTGCGACGGAACCTATTCAGAAGAAAAGATTGCCGTTTGGGATGAACGGTTGAAAAGCATTTTTAACCGTGGATTCTGGAACGGTTATTATTTAGGACAACGTTTAGGCGAATGGAGTAGTAAATATGGATCGAGCGCTACAAAGAAGAAAGTGTATGTAGCAAAAGCCATTAAATATTTCAGCGGATTAGGGGTGGCCGAGTTCGAGATGGAATCGCAAACATTGAAAGCGGGTGATGAAATATTAATAACCGGCCCTACGACCGGAGCTCTCATGCAAACAATTGAAGAGATAAGAGTCGATTTAAAACCGGTGGATGAAACCGTTAAAGGTGAACGTTTTTCCTTTAAAGTAAATGAAAAGATCCGTCCGTCGGATAGAATGTATAAAATGGTTCCTACTAATATGGATGAAATATAAATATGAAAGAATATATTTATAAATTGACTATTAAAGTCCGCGATTACGAATGCGACTTACAAGGAGTAGTAAACAACTCAAACTACCAGCGGTATATGGAACATACGCGGCATGAATTCCTTGAATCACTGGGTGAGAACTTCGGTGAAATGCACGATAAAGGTGTCGATGCTTTCGTGTCGAGGGTAGATATCCAGTTCAAAACTTCATTGCGCAGCGGTGATTCATTTATTTCATGTCTTAACCTTGCCAAAGAGGGGCCTAAACTGGTTTTTTACCAGGATATTTACAGGGCATCCGACCAAGTATTATCAGCTAAAGGAAGAGTTGAGATTGTAGTCGTTGAAAACGGTAAATTAACCAGAGGAGAATATTTTGATGATTTGATAAAACAAATAAATTAAATTTATGACAAACCAAAACCTTTACCAAATCGGCCTGACTATGATCAATGGGATAGGCGATATCCTCGGCCGTCAACTTTTACTGGCTTTAGGGAGCGCCGAAGCTGTTTTCACAGAGAAAGTACACACATTGGAAAAGATACCCGGTATCGGAAGTGTATTAGCTAAGGAGATCAAACGGGCTGATACTTTAAAAAGGGCCGAGAAAGAACTTTCTTTTATCGATAAAAACAATATCAGTATTTATTTTCTTACGGATAATTCATATCCTTCGAGGTTGCGCGAATGTGCTGATGCTCCTTTATTATTTTATGTCAAAGGCAATGCCGATTTACAGGCACAACATATCATAAGTTTGGTTGGCACGAGAAGGGATACTGATTATGGGAGGGAATTGACAGAGAAACTGATCTGTGACTTAGCCGCTGTATTTCCGGACCTATTAATCATAAGCGGTCTGGCTTACGGTATCGATATTTGCTCTCACCGGAATGCTTTAAAATACAATTTACCTACCGTGGCGGTACTTGCACATGGATTAGACCGCATATATCCGCCAATACATCGTTCCACAGCCGTTGAAATGTTAAATACTGGTGGATTATTGACAGACTTCCCCAGTGGGACGAATCCCGATAAGCCTAATTTCATCAAACGTAACCGCATCATCGCAGGATTAGCAGATGCAACTGTTGTGATAGAGTCGGCAGATAAAGGTGGTTCACTCATCACTGCTGATATAGCGTTCTCGTATGGACGGGATGTTTTCGCTTTCCCTGGAAAAACAACTGATATGCAATCTCAAGGATGTAATCGGCTGATTCGCGAAAACAAAGCGGGATTGATCACTTGTGCTAATGACCTGATCGAGGCCATGTGCTGGGATGCTTCCAACAAAAGTAAAAAAATACCGGAACAAGCTCAGTTTATATTCACCGAGAATGATGATACCAACCGGGTGGCATTATTATTAAAGGAGTATAAGGAAATGCATATTGACCAGTTATCCGCAGAAACGAATTTACCTGTTCATGAATTATCGAGCATTCTCTTCGAGATGGAAATGAATGGTTTGATCAAAGCAATCCCCGGCAGTATGTATAAATGGCTTTAAGGATTGTATGTATCCTTATTATAGTAATTCAGTATTTCCATGAGCATTTTATGGGCTTCAACGGCTGGACTATCCGGGTTTAATTCCATCGCTTGCAGGTAATTGTTCAATGCTTGTTGGAAATCTTCTTTTTTACGGTAAGCATTTCCCCTCAGATACCATGCCTCATCATCCGCAGGATTCAAGAGAACATGATTATTTAACAGGTCGATCGCTTGGTCTATCTTACCTTTATATATAAGGTCTTTGATCTCTTTCATTGGACAGGTATTTTTTGAAGTCTTTCAATTAACTCATCCCCCAAAGCGCGTTTGGTAGAAATATGTTCTATCACCGCAGTAACAAACGGATTATTTTCAAAGTCACCCCGTACGCCTTCAAAGTCTTTTTTCTTTTCATGAATGGAACCGTCCACTCCAAAGCCTGTCATCGATGTAAGGGAAAACTCCTTCCGGGCGTCGTCATATAACATTTCGTCCAATCTTATAACTGATGATTGCCATTTTCTCACCAATTCAATAACTTCATCAACTGTTACATGCTGAAGTGAAATATTACAGAATGATTCTATTTGTTCGTATGCCCATGTCCACTCCTGGTTGTAATAGTTTTTATAGTGGTTGTCAAAGAATTGCTCTATTTCGGATAATTCGTTGATTTCTCCTTTTTCTATCTTATATAATAATCCTTCTAAGGATTGCTTGGGGATTATTAGACCGGATAAGTCGATCCATTCTCCTGATCCTTCGGTTTCGGTGGGTTTCAGTCGCTTTCTCACTTCATCGATCGTTGTAAACTGTTTGCCTTCCAAACGTTTTATGAGCGAATTTCCCAAGAACTTACAGATAGCCATCTCATAAAGCTTCAAACCTTTACGTAAAGACGACCCTTTGATTCGAGTATTCTGGTAGTAATATACTTCGGATGTTTCGCCCGCCAGAGCCTGTAAGTCTTTTAAAATGGTAACTGCCTTCATCATCTTTTGGATGGTATAAGGACTCAACAGGTTGTAATTTATTTTATCCAGTAATATACTATCCGTACGTTTATCGCGCTTTGGCCATTTTTGCGCGTCACGGATAGTCCCTACACTTCGCAGGTTTACTCCGGGAACCAGGTAAGTTTCGTCATTATTTTCGATCAGGTAAGAAAAAGGAATATCAGAGGTATCACTATGATGATAATGCCGTCCCATTACTAATGAGAAAGCGCCTATACGTGCCGGCCATAAGATGTAAGAATCACTTGTTGTCTTTGACCCTCTTTCTACAATTCCCTGATGGATTGGCCCTAATTTATACATGTGGTTACTTTGGTTCGAACCGCTTCCTGCATTAAGGAAAGAGAACATTCCGGCAATCAAAAGGCTGCTCTTATGCATAGATACGGTGAAAGGACCCGCAAAAATAGCACAGGCTTCGCCGTTCTCGAAGGCACAATTACAGAACAACAAAGAATCGTGCGCGGAGAAATTATGTGTTACATGGCAAGCCTGGCCAATAAAACAACGGATGATCTTTGCCGCATCGGATATCACTGCTCCGGACGATACGATAAAATCCTGTGCAATAACACTGTCTCCGATAAAAACCGGAGCTTCTTTTGTACTGTTTACCGATCCGTTT
>DAMCDT010000015.1:0-23726 GCA_032058265.1 Tannerellaceae bacterium | reverse complement strand
GATAATACGTTAACCATGCAAAGAGTAATATGCCCAACTCAAAATGCTTATCACATTTATGATGTTATATTAAAATATGCATCCTCTGTGGAAAAGAACAAGCTTATATTAATAGCACTGGGACCTACAGCAACAGTTATGGCTTATGATCTGTCAATTAAAGGTTATCAGGCCATAGATATTGGACATATTGGCTCAGAATATTTTTCTTTCTTAAAGGAATATAAACAAATCGATTTTAACTCATCATTTGGTGCGAGATATAATTTCGAGATGAATGATGCCAAATATCAGGATCAAATAATTTATCGGATAACTTATAATTGATGAATAATCAACTATCTCCTTCAAAAGCACTGGAGTATTTGTCTTTTTTATTGTTTCCATTATCTTCCCTTTATTTGAGTATAAGATACTTTCGTAAACCTGAATCAAAAAATATATTCTGGTTTTTCTGCTCTTTTCTTGGAATGATACATATATTTAATCCGATAGAGTATACCGGAGCGGATGGTTTAAGATATGCTTACCAGTTATTGGAATTGTATCATCAACCAGTTACATGGAATAATTTCATTTCATCGTTTTACAATGATGGTAATTTTGTGGATATTTATCAGCCATTGCTTACTTATGTAGTATCTCTTTTTACTTACGATCCTCATTGGTTATTCTTTATATTTTCTGTAGTATTTGGTTTCTTCTATTCTCGTAATCTATGGTTTATATTGGAAAAGTTACCTAAAAGAAAGGCCTTTGTATTATTAATCTTAGTAGTTTATTTTGCTCTCCTGTGTCCGATATGGGAAATAAATGCTGCCAGAATGTGGACAGCTCTTCATGTTTTTGTGTATGGTTGTTTTCCATTCATATACAATGGAGATAAATCAAAACTTGGATGGTCGGTGTGTTCCGTATTCTTTCACTTCTCATTTATTACTCCCTTGATTATTTTGTTAATTTATAGGTTGATTCCAAAGTCGCTGATGTTTTACCTAGGAATATACATTATAACTTTGTTTATAAATGAAATTGATCTGCAACAAATAAGATACTTTTTATCTTTTTTGCCAGATATCTTTCTCCCTCGTATAAATGCTTATACGACTGTAGAAACTGCCAGTTCGTTATCGCGATTAGCAAGTATACATGTAATTATTTCGAATAATATTGCTAAATGGGGGATTGCTGTATTATTGGTTACAATATGTATATATGGTAAAAAGGTAATATTGAATCATTCACATTTATATAATTTTATGTGTTTTACCCTTTTACTATTTTCCATAGCTAATGTACTGTCGTTAATACCTTCGGGTGGTAGATTTATAACACTAGCCAGAACATTTGCATTACCGTCTATCATTTTCTTTATCGTAACGATAAATGATAAGATGATAAATAAGGTTATTGGATATACAATTAAATATATTACTCCATTAATGATCTTACCCATCCTCTTTTCTTTACGAATAGGATGTAACTATTATGGAGTTAGTATATTATTTAATCCCATTGTTTGTCTGTTTGTAGAGGATAACCAGCCTTTTATACAATATATTAAGTCCGTACTATGATCCATAAAAAAGTTTTAATTATAGGTGCTAATATTTCTGATTCAACCTCACCAAGAGTAATGCGGATCGTTGAATTAACAAAGGAACTTTTACGACAAGGGCATCGAGTTGTGTTATATATAGCTGATCATAATAAGCCCAATTTATTAAAAAGTACTGACTATCAGAAGCTTCAGATAAAATCACTGGGGAAAAAACAAAAAGCTTTTATTCAGCGGAAAGGCTTAATATTTCGTATAATCAACAAAGTATTGGATTTATATTTTCTGTATCCGTCGATAGAGTATTACTCCCTGGTAAAGAAAACAATAAAGAAAGAGATAGGTAATCAATATGATTTAATGATATCTGTTGCAGTTCCTCATTCGATACATTGGGGTTGTGCAGCATTAATAAATAAAAGAAATAAGCAATTACTCTGTCAAAGATGGGTGGCCGACTGTGGTGATCCTTTTATGGGTGAGCTAACAGCAGGTAAACCTCGCCCTTTTTATTTTAAATATATCGAGAAATATGCTTTCCGGAAAGCTGATTATATCTCTGTTCCTCTTGCAAATGCTAAATATGGCTATTATGAGGAATTTTGGCCTAAATTAAGAGTAATACCACAAGGATTTAATTTCGAAGAAATTAAATTATACGACGGTGTAATAGATAATAAGATTCCCACATTCATTTATGCAGGTGGATTTGTCAAGGGATGCCGCGACCCTTATTCTTTACTTGAGTATCTAGAAACTTTGGATTGTGCATTCAAATTTATTGTTTACACAAAATCAGGGGGAGAAAACTTTTTTAATCATATATCAGATAAACTAAAAAAGAATATTGAAGTGAAACCATATATCCTTCGATTAGAGCTTTTGTATATTATGAGTCAAGCTGATTTTTTAGTTAGTTTCGAATATGGTTGTTCTATACAGCAATCACCAAGCAAATTGATTGACTACGCCTTAGCAAAACGTCCTATACTTTCCATTGATTCAAAAAAGTTAGATACCTCTCTTGTGGACGAATTTTTATCAGGAGATTATAAACGACAATTCATCGTGTCTAATATAGAGCAGTATAATATTAGGAATATTGCCAAAGAATTTATTTCTCTTTCCTAAATATGATTAGGCATACTGTATTCACACCAACGTTCAATCGTATAAAAACCCTTCCAAGGGTATATGATTCATTAAAACAACAAATTTTTAAGGAATTTGTATGGCTGATTATTGATGACGGATCAACAGATGGATCAAGAGAATTAATAGAAAAATGGATAAATGAAAAGATTATCCGGATAAATTATATTTATAAAGAAAATGGCGGTAAACATACGGCTATGAAGCTCGCTTATGATAATGTTAATACAAAATACATAACAGGTATTGACAGTGACGACGAGCTTAAACCGGATATATTATTCCATTTTGACACTTCCTGGAGAAAGATTGAAGAAGAGGGTTTGGAAAATTCAATAGCACAGGTCAAAGCTTTCACAATAGACGAAAATAATAAACTGATTGGAGGAAATTCAATCATCCTGTCGAAAACAGAATTTATCGATATAACCTGGCACGAACTAGTATTGAAAAGGAAATGTTATTCTGAATTTATTAGTTGCTCCAATGTTAGTAAAATCAGAGAATGTATTCATTTTGAGAAATATGGTTGGCATAAAGATAGTCAAAACTATTTAGGGGAAAATATCCTTTGGTCAGCAATAGGGCGCAAATATAGGGTAAGGGTATTGAATCAAGTTGGACGCATTTATTATTCCGATGATGATAATAGCCTTTTAAGAAAAGCTAAGAACCGAAGAGCGTATATTAATGAATTAGTGAATTTCAAATACTTTCTGGATGAAAATCATTTTAAATATTTCATTTACAATCCCCGATTCTATATTTCTTACCTTATGAAATACATAGCTTACGGTTTACTTATAAAAGAGTCACAAAGGAACTTGTTTACTGTTATTGAATCAAAATTATTCAGGATCGCCTATATATTTTTCTTTCCGGCTTCATTTTTTTATTATTTGAAACTTAAGAATGAAAAGGTCGATTACAAAGAATCTGATTAATATACCCGGATGGCGTACAAATCGCAAAATACTGATCATTGAATCGGACGACTGGGGAAGTATTCGCATGCCATCGTTGAATGTTTATAGGTCTTTATTGGAAAAAGGTTATGCCGTGAATCAAAACAAGTATGAAAAGTACGATTCATTAGCATCCGCAGAAGACTTATCAATGTTATTTGAAGTTTTGTCTAAACATAAAGACTGTAACAACTATCAGCCGATTATAACTGCCAATACAATTGTCGGTAATCCGGATTTTGATAAAATTAGAACTTCCGGTTTTAAGGAATACCATTTTGAATGGTTTACCGATACATTAAAAAAGTATGATAAATGTGGAAATTCTTTCGATATATGGAAACAAGGAATAAAGTCACATATTTTCAAACCGCAATTTCATGGTAGAGAACATGTGAATGTAGATGCCTGGATGAAGGCATTACAAATGGGGGATAAAGATGTTATTTGTGCATTTGACAATGAAATGACAGGCTTGTGTCCAAAAGAAAAACCGGAAATAGGGAATCAATACATGAAAGCGTATGATTGTCCTTCAGATAAAGTCGAGACTATTGTCGATGAAGGATTATCTGTGTTTGAAAAGATATTCGGATACAAGTCAAGTACTTTCATAGCACCATGTTATATTTGGCCTCCTGAGATTGAAAAATTACTACAAAAGAAAGGAATAAATAGTTTTCAAGGAATCTTCTATCAATATGTTTATAATGGAAAACGAAGGTATCATTGGCTCGGAAGTAAAAATAAATACAATCAATCATTTTTATTAAGAAATTGTTTTTTTGAACCGGCAATGAATCTGACAAACGATCCTGTAGACCATTGCTTATATCGTATTCAATGCGCTTTTAGATGGAAGAAGCCAGCCACTATATCGTCTCACCGATTGAACTACATAGGACGAATCCATCCTTATAACAGAGATAGGAGCTTATCATTATTGGATAAATTATTGAAAGAAGTCATTAAGAAATGGCCTGATATCGAATTTATGAGTTCCGATCAATTGTCAAATCTTTTACATAAAACGTCATGAGAATAGCCATTCATAATTCCGGTGATTTCGGAAAACGTTGGATATCTTATTGTCTTCAACATGAGATTGATTATAAACTCGTTAATTGCTACGATACTAATATTATTTCCCAATTAACTGATTGCGACATATTAATGTGGCATCACAATCATTTAAAATATCAAGATCAGATTTTTGCAAAACAATTACTTTTCTCATTACAACAAGCTGGAAAGAAAGTGTTTCCTGACTTTAATACTGGGTGGCATTTTGATGATAAAATCGGGCAAAAGTATTTATTTGAAGCATTGGGTTTGCCGATGGTAAATACTTATCTCTTTTATTCTAAAGAAGAAGCTGATATGTGGATTAATAATATGGTCTTCCCTAAAGTCTTTAAACTAAGAGCTGGCGCAGGTTCTAATAATGTATTATTAGTGGGGGATAGAAAGAAAGCGCAAAAACTTATCAATAAAGCTTTTGGAAAAGGGTTTAAAATGTATGATCCAGTCAGTAATCTGAAAGAACGCTGGCGTTTGTATAAGATGGGGAAAAAGCCGTTTAGTTCGATCATCAAGGGGATTATACGGTTTGTTTATCCTCCCGAATACGCACGGATGAGTGCAAATGAAAAAGGATATATATACTTTCAGGATTATTTTCCACATAATGATAGTGATACGCGCGTTGTAGTTATTTCCGATAAAGCATTTGCTATAAAACGATTGGTACGAGAAAATGATTTTAGAGCATCCGGAAGCGGTTTCATTATCTATGAAAAAAATGAAATCGACGAACGTTGTGTCGCATTAGCCTTTAAGGCAAATGAAAGCATTAAAAGCCAATGTATAGCGTTTGATTTTATATTCGATCAAAAAAATAATCCTTTAATTGTCGAGATATCCTACTGTTTTACACCGGATGGATATGATCTCTGTCCTGGCTACTGGACTAAGAACATGATATGGCATGAAAGACTCTTTAATCCGTATGGGTGGATGATCAGTAACCTTATCAAATCCGAAAGGAACGTTTATGCGTATGCAGACTAAAAAAAAGGTTCTCTTTCTGATTCATTCACTATCATCCGGGGGAATGGAACGCGTGATGAGTGAATTAGTTCAATATGGTTCGCAAAATACGCCATTCGAAATACATTTAATATTGTATGCCAAAAAATTTGAATCCTTTTATTCCATACCTTCTGGTATAAATCTTTATCAGCCGAAACTGATGCATGAAAATAGTACGCGTTTACTATGTACCATAAAGACAATGGTCTATTTACGAAAGGTAATAAAAAAGATAAATCCTGAGACGATCCTAAACTTCGGAGAGAGGTGGAATAGTTTGGTGATTTTGTCATTATGGAATCTTCCATATCCGGTTTATATTTCCGATCGTTGCAATCCACAAAAATCATTAGGGCGAATACATGATGTATTAAGACGTATGCTGTATCCGAAGGCTACCGGTATCATTCTGCAAACGAACATAGCCAGGGAGATTTATGAGAGGAAATTTTCTATACAAAATAGTGCGGTAATCGGCAATCCTATCAGGTATATCTTTTCATCAAAGCCATTGGTTAAGGAAAATATTGTAATAAGTGTAGGCAGATTAATATCATCCAAGAATTACGACCGTCTGATCAGAATATTTGCACGCATTGCCAATCCGGATTGGAAATTGGTAATAATAGGAGGGGATGCTTTGAAACAAAAAAATAGTATTCACCTGAAAGCTTTAGTCCGCGAATTAGAAATGGAAGAATACATCATTCTGACCGGAGAGCAAAAGGACGTTGATTCATATTTATTGAAAAGTAAAATTTTCGCGTTCACGTCAAGCAGTGAAGGATTCCCTAATGTCGTTGGAGAAGCTATGTCGGCAGGGCTTCCGGTGATCTCATATAACTGTGTAGCAGGTCCGGGAGAAATGATAAAAGATGGGATAAACGGTTATTTGGTACCTACATACAATGATGATTTATTTGAACAAAAGTTGCGGGATCTTATGTATAATGAAGAAAAAAGAATAGCAATGGGAAAGCAAGCCCAGGCATACATCGCAACCAATTATAATGTAAATGATATTTGCGGAAAGTATTATAAATTTATAACTTCCAACTAAACAATGAAACTACTACAAATTAATACATCTGTCAATACGGGTAGTACCGGGCGGATAGCGGAGCAAATAGGTGATATTTCTATTGGCCGGGGATTTGAGAGTTACATTGCTTATGGCAGGAATTACAGGGAAAGTAACAGCCGGTTAATAAAGATTGGAAATGATTGGCACTGTAAATGGCACGTGTTGTCTACGCGTTTGTTTGACAATCACGGTTTCGCTTCATCTGTTACTACTAAAAGGTTGATAAATCAAATAGACCAGATACAACCCGATATCATTCACCTTCATAATATTCACGGATATTATCTGAATATTGAAGTGCTATTTCAATATCTCTCGAAGGTAAACGTACCGGTTCTCTGGACATTGCATGATTGTTGGGCGTTGACGGGGCATTGTTCTCATTTTGATTTTGTGAATTGCAATAAATGGGAAACGGAATGCAGGGATTGTCCGAATAGAAAAGGCTACCCCAGATCATTATTTCTTGACAGGTCACGGCAAAACTTCCGCAGGAAAAAGAAATTATTTACCTCGGTCGATAGAATGATGTTTGTTACCCCGTCCCGATGGTTGTCAGATATAGTCAGCCGTTCGTATTTGAATAAATATCCGGTTAAGGTTTTACCTAATGGAATTGATTTGTCTGTATTTAAACCTCACCCGTCAAAGTCAATAAAACATAAATATAATTTGGGTAAGGAAAAGATAATATTGGGGGTTGCCAAAAACTGGAACCACCATAAAGGATTGGATGATTTTATTAAATTAAGCGGACATCTTTCCGTCAATGAGCACATTGTTCTGGTAGGTCTTACCCATCAGCAGAAAGAATATTTACCCGATAATATAATCGGACTCAATCGAACGGAAAACATTAACGAATTAGCCGCCCTATATTCATTGGCAGACGTGTTCGTAAACCCTACATGGGTGGATAATTTTCCTACTACAAATATTGAAGCTTTAGCCTGCGGAACACCTGTAATTACCTATAAAACCGGCGGGAGCATTGAAGCTGTTTCGCCGAAAACAGGCTTGATTGTTGAGAAAGGCAATGTAAACGAGTTATACAAAGCGATAAAATGTGTGTTGGAAACGGGTAAAAACAAGTACGAATCCGCATGTAGAGAAAGGGCTGAAAAGTATTTTAATATAAAGCAACGCACGTTAGAGTATCTGCGCTTGTACAACGATTTGTTGCAGGGAAATGTCATTCAATAAACTAATGTACGTCATTTTAAATGTTACTTACATCACTTTCAAAGAGGATGTACGCCATTTTTCATAATAACGATTGATAATGAACGGTACCATTCCTAAAATATCCGTCATCACCATTTGTTTTAATAACGGATCAGACATTCGGCCAACGATTGAGTCTGTTATTCACCAACGATATACGAATATCGAATATATCATTATCGATGGCGGATCGACGGATAATACCTTGCAGATCATAAACGAATACAAAGATAAGATCAGTAAGGTAGTATCAGAACCCGATAAGGGACTGTATGATGCCATCAACAAAGGCATAAAAAATGCAACGGGTGATATTGTCGGTCTGATTCATGCAGGCGACCGGTTATATGATGATTCTGTCCTGCAAAAAATAGCTTACGCCTTTTCAAAAAATAATGTAGATATTATCTACGGGCATAGCAAGATAATTAATAAACGTAAAAAGGTTATCCGGATCAATAAAAGCCCTGATTATAAACCTTCATTGGTAAGAAGAGGATGGATGCCTTCGCACCAAAGCATATATGTGAAACGTGAACTCTTCGACCGGTGGGGATACTATAATACAGACCTTTACCCTATATCAGATTATGAGTGGTTTATCCGCTTCTTTTACATCAACCGTCCACGTATCAGGCGTATAAACGAATATCTGGTTAAGTTCTATACCGGTGGAGTCAGTACTACTAATTATATGGGGCGGCTTACTAAAGAGTCAAAGATGAGGGTGGAAAACTGCTGGTTGAGTAACGGCCTGAAACCTCCGGCAGGCATTACTTATTTTAAGTTGATGCGGAAGATCCCACAATTTCTGTTAGCATGGATAGATTGATAATTATATATGGCAAGTCTTCCTTATAAAGCATTAAAATCATTTGGCCTGAATTATTCCGAAAAGGCGTATGGGAATATTTCAGTGCGGACGATCATAAAGAAAACAGCTAAGACGATTAAGAATGCGGTTTTACTTAATTGGTTTATGAATGCGGCTTTGTTGTCACCTGTACTTCCACGTTTACTTCGTCCGAAGATACTACGGTGGGTAGGTTGCAAAGTAGGAAAAAATGTCTTTATTGGTTCGCGGGTATCCATTGATTCGGGATATGCAAATAGGATAATCATAGAGGATAATGTACATATTGCGGGGCATTCCATATTACTTTGCCATCAAAGGGATTTGAGTCATTATTACAAAGGAGATGATTATTCTAAGTTAGGGTATAAAATAGAGAAGATTATACTGAAAAAAGGCTGCCTGATCGGAACAAAGTCATTGATAATGCCCGGCGTTACCATTGGAGAGGGAGCAATAGTCGGTGCCTATTCATTGGTAACAAAAGACATTCCGCCGTGGACAATTGCGACAGGAAGACCGGCAAAAGTGGTCAGAAATATTCCAGGCCGTAGTATATAAAATGAGAATCCTGACATTTGATATTGAGGAATGGTTTGAATACCAGAACTATCCTAAAGGTGGTAAAGCTTACTATTTACCTATTCTCAACTCATATCTCGATCGTTTACTTGACTTACTGGAACAACGAAATATCAAAGCTACCTTTTTCTGTTTGGGAATGGTGGCTAAAGAATATCCGGAGATTATAAAGAAAATAGCTTCGCGTAAGCATGAAATAGGCTGCCATTCCTATTACCATAAACTGGTTACCCGCATGGATGCAAAACAATTCGAGGAAGATACCAAGAAAGCCGTTTCGATCATTGAAGACCTTATTGGTGAAAAAGTCTGTGGTTACAGGGCACCCGCATTCTCAATGACGCACAACAATAAATGGGCTTTCGACGTCCTTTGTGATGCAGGTATTACGTATGATAGCTCCGTGTTCCCATCCTTACATACATCCGGCGGATATTATTCTTTCGAACAAGCAGCGCCAACCTTACTAAGTCATAATGGTTATTGCCTGAAAGAATTTCCCATAAATATGAAAGTTGCCTGGAAAACACCTATCCCTTATTCCGGTGGCGGTTATTTCAGGTTAATCCCTTATCCGTTAGTAAAGAAGTTTTCTTTGGAATCAGACTATGTAATGGCTTATTTTCATATCAGGGATCTGGACGCAGAACAGAAGAAAATCATATCGTTTAAGTATTTCACCAGATATTACGGCATACGTAATGCCTTTTCTAAATTAGAACAATATATCAATGATTTCGACTTTATTTCCATAAATAAAGCAAACCAGATGGTGGTATGGAATAAGGTACCTACGGTTCATTTATAATCTTTTGCAAATGACAAATAGTCAAACTGACATTTTGATAAATGAAGTATCAAATACAGGCTGTATTGCTGCTCACTTACAAGGATGGTTCCAAATATTCCAGTATATAGTAGTTGAGGTTTTACAATATGAAAGCAGATTCTTTCCTGAACTATCTTTATAATAAGTATTATTTAAATGAATGTTTACATTAATTGTTTATGTTGTTCATTTGAGTATTCAGGTTATATTTTATCAGTTAATCAAGAGTTCCATAATAAGCTCAAGTAGAATAATAAACGTTGCTTTTTCAATTTAAAACTATCAATGTTACCAAAATAAAATACCTTATTTCTAAAAATACTATGAACTCTATCTTAAAACATGACGAACATCGAAATCTTTCTTCGTAACCTTTTACAAAAAAGGATACGAAGTTTGAAGAGAAAGTTCGTTGTGTTTTTTTTAATACTCTAAATGATATCCCGGTTTTCCTGCTAAAAGAGAAAAAATACGAAAGGGAGGAGTTAGCAAAATATGCCATTTGTTAACAAAAGGGAAAGACACAAGCTGAATGAGTTAGCAAAATGATAACTGCCAATTGTAAACAATCCGTATAAAATTCAGAATGATCCAAACCGTCAAGAAATACCTAAAGAACTCTATGGGGAGGCTTCTGAAACGTAAATTGGTCGCGTTCCAGGTAGACGATTGGGGCAGCATCCGAATAAAAGATAAGGATGCTTATAACTATCTTTTGTCGAAAGACATCCCGGTAAATACCAACAGGTTTTGTAAATATGATTCTCTTGCTACGGAATTAGACTTGATTTCCCTTCTGGAAGTGCTATCCTCTGTAAAAGATAAACACGGACATACGGCATGTTTTACCGCAGTAATGAACCCGGCAAATCCGGACTTTAAGAAAATAAAAGAAGCTGAATTTGCCCATTTTTATAATGAACCGTTTACAAAAACTTTGGAGAAATATGGTAATGGATATGAAAATGTTTTTGAGATATGGAAAGAAGGTATTCAAAATAACATATTCTATCCGGTATTTCACGGAACGGAACATGTCTCACGTAAACGGTTGATGACAGCTTTACAGTCAGGACATCAACCAACTTTATGGGCATTTGAATATGAATCGGTAGGCATCCCTAACGTAAGAGGATATAAAGCGGTTTCCGGAATTATGACTCCATATATCGTAGACTTCCCCAGTGATTATCATTTCTTAGGATTACAAATAACAGAAGGGTTAGACCTTTTTGAAAACTTATTCGGATTCAGGTCACGCCTATTTAAGGCAGGCGGTGATGTAATCAGCCCCGATTTGTATGCACATCTGGCAAAAAAGGGAATTGAGTATATAGATGAAAGCTTTTGGAATAAGCAGCATGTAGGGAATGATGTATATAAAAAGTCATTGAACTATACAGGAAAAATAAATGGAGTAGGACAGAAGGTGCTTGTACGGAACTGTGTTTTCGAACCAACGGACAATCTGGCTAAAGATTCGGTCGGTAACTGTTTGAAAGATATTGATATCGCTTTCAAATGTAAGAAACCGGCCATAATAAGTTCGCACCGTGTAAATTTTGTTGGCGCGCTTGATGACAATAACCGGAAAGAAGGACTAAAAAGATTATCAGCCTTACTGAAAGGAATCATTAAACGGTGGCCTGATGTGGAGTTCGTCAATACAGAACAGTTAGGAGACATTGTCTTTAAAGGAATATGTAATGATTAAGAGAGTATTATATTTAATGTATTACTTGATTCAATTGGACCGGAACCAATTCGATCTGTACATGAAACATGTATGCCGGGAGAATAATAAAACATATCCCTTATTATTAAGTGACATCCTTGCCTCAACATTAAAGTATAATATATCCTTATTGGAATATTTTCATTTCCGTTTTTTTGACAAGGCGGAAACCGAACGTTCTGAATGGGCCGGTACCGGGTTTATGTATGAATACCAACGAATAATGAATCCTGCGAGAACCCGTTCGGTATTAGAAAATAAGGCATTATTCTTAAAGACTTACCATTCTTTTATAAACCGTAAATGGGCTACAATGGAAATGGTTTTAAATGATCCATCACTGCTAAATGGTTTATTGAAGAACAGTTCAGGCAAAATCGTATTGAAGAACTCATTCGGACAATGTGGAAAGAACATTTTAGTGTTGGATACGGACCATATAAAGGAAGATGATATTATCCAACTCATGAAACAAAACAAACTGGATATCATAGAAGAATATGTATCCCAGCATTATGATTTGCAGAAATTATCACCAAGCGGGCTGAATACGATCAGGATTATAACGCAGATTTATAACGGAGAAGTTATCCTGTTGGCTGCTCGTTTACGAATAACAGTTAATTCTCATGTGGATAATCTGGCGGCAGGTAATCTGGCAGCAGCCATAGATTTGAAGACCGGAATAGTAAATAGTTATGGCGTTTATAGTGATATAACAAAACCAGTTGAGGTGATTCATCCGGTTACCAAACAACAAATTATAGGTTTTAAAGTCCCTTACTGGCGTGAAGTTATTAAAACAGTAAAGGCTGCCGCATTGAAAAACAAGGAAAACAAGTCGATTGGTTGGGATGTAGCGGTCACTGATGTAGGAGTAGAGATCGTCGAAGCCAATCATAATTGGTGTAAACTCTTGTGGCAACTGCCCGTAAACAAAGGACTGAAGAATGAATTAATGACATATTTATAATGCTTCGTTTACTTATTTACATCAAACATCGGTTTCACTTTCTTTTTGCTATTGCCGATTATCTCAATGCTCTCTTGTTTACCCTTTTGTGGAAAAAGAAAGTAGCGAATAGCATCCGGCAAGTACTATCAAAGGAAAGTGCAGATGATAACACTTTCAGGTTAATAAAAGAACAAGATTTGAAAAAGCTTGAACTTTTCTTTAAACGGCAGCCTTCAGAATCTTTTATCTATTTCAAACCGCATGCTTTTGATTTGCATACATTGAAACAGCAATACCGGAACAATGCTTTTATCATGTTCGGCATGTTTGACAATCAAGGCGATATTATTGCTTATTCATTCCTAAGGTGTTTAATTAACAAGAGGGCATTCCGTGGAAAGATCGTAGATATGGATCATCAGGGCAAAGGATATGCAAAAAAGATGTGTTTCCTTTTGACAATGATATGCCAGCAATGCGGGTTTCGCTTATTCGCAACCATTTCACGGGACAATATCCAATCCATAGCTTCATCACAGGCTGTTAACAGGATACATCCGGTGAGAAATCTGTCTGATAATTACGTTTACGTAGAATATCTGAGAAGAACCTGAATAACCTTAGTCGTTATGTTTCTGAAATACTGTTTTGATCGGATAATTTCTCTTGTAGGACTGCTTCTATGTTTGTTTCCATTCCTTATTATTGGAATACTGATAAAATGGAAAATGCCGGGCCCAGTCTTATTTAAACAGGTACGGATAGGAAAAAACGGAAAGCCATTTGTCCTGTTTAAGTTCCGCACTATGAAAGAAGAGCATCATTTTTCAACGGTTTCAGTGTATGGGGAAGATCGAATCACTCCCCTCGGTCAGTTTTTAAGGAGATATAAACTGGATGAATTACCGGAATTATGGAATGTATTTATTGGCGATATGAGTTTTGTAGGGCCTCGTCCGGACGTTCCGGGATACGCTGATTTACTGAAAGGGGAAGACCGGATAATCCTTTCTGTCAGGCCAGGAATTACAGGGCCTGCATCCCTTAAATATAGAAACGAAGAAATATTGCTTTCTAAACAAACAGACCCCCAAGAGTATAATGATAGAGTTATTTATCCCGACAAGGTTAGGATAAACAAATACTATATTAATAATTGGTCGTTTTACCTTGATCTAAAATTAATTTACTGGACACTTGTGCCCTTTAATTCATCTCAATACCGATATATCTATGGATAAAAAAAGAATTTACCTTTCACTTGCGCGTATGAATGGAAAAGAACGGGAATACGTACAGGAAGCATTTGATACCAACTGGGTAGTTCCTTTAGGACCGAATGTGGATGCTTTTGAGCAATCCCTTCAATCCTTTCTGACTAATGACGCCTGTTCTTCTAAACAGAACAAATATGTGGTTGCCCTTAATTCAGGTACGGCAGCCATTCATTTGGGTTTAATTCAATTAGGAGTTAAGCCCGGTGATGAGGTCATTTGCCAGTCGTTTACTTTCGTGGCAACCGCTAATCCGATCCGTTACGTCGGCGCTACGCCTGTTTTTGTTGATAGTGAACCGGAAACATGGAATATGTCTCCTGTATTTCTGGAGAAAGCCATAAAAGACAGGATCAGGAAAACAGGGAAAAAGCCTAAAGCAATCATCTTGGTTCACCTGTTTGGTATGCCTGCCAAATTGGATGAATTACTGGCAATTGCCGATACCTATGAAATACCCGTATTAGAAGATGCCGCCGAAGCGTTGGGCTCTGAATATAAAGGAAAGAAATGCGGTACGTTCGGGGAATTTGGCGTATTGTCTTTTAATGGAAATAAAATTATAACAACGTCCGGCGGTGGCGCTTTAGTTTGTTCAACGAAAGAACAATATCAGAAAACAAAGTTTTATGCGACACAAGCCCGGGATGATCAGCCTTATTACCAACATTCGGAAATGGGATACAATTATAGGATGAGTAATATCTGTGCCGGTATCGGACGAGGCCAAATGCATACCTTAAATTATTTCATCAAATGCCGGAGAGCAATACATTCTTTGTACAAAGATTTATTGTCTGATTACCGGGGAGTAGAAGTTTTTACGGAGCAATCCGGTGATTATTATTCCAATTATTGGCTGACATCTGTCCTTATAAATCCGGAAGAAACAGGCTTTACTAATAACGATTTACGTTTGATAATGGAAAAGGAAAATATAGAAACACGTCTGTTATGGAAACCTATGCACCTTCAACCATTATACAAAACGATGCCTTATTACGGAGATGGCACTTCTGAAAAGCTATTTGATCAAGGACTGTGCCTTCCTTCCAGTCAGACTTTGACGCAAAATGATATTGAACGAGTTGCGAATGTACTAACTAATACATATAAATATGAAAGAACAAACACACGCAAATTTATTAGAATATAAAAATGAGTTTACCATAAGTGATGTATTACGTTTAATCTTACGTAACTGGTATTGGTTTGTACTTTCACTTTTAGTCTGTTGTTCTCTGGCTGTAGTTTATATAAAAAGCAAACCAAAAGTTTATACGCGTACAGCCTCGGTCATGATCAAAAATGAAAGAGGGGGAGGGGCTACCGAATCATCTTCGTTCGGAGAACTAAAAGCCCTGCGGCTAAAGAATATAACAGATGATGAAATTGTAGTTCTAAAGTCGAATAGGTTGATGTTGGAAGTAATTAATAAGTTGGATTTGGCAAAAAGTTATAAGGTTAAAAATGGGTTTCGATTTGATGAGCTATATAGGAGAAGTCCTGTGAAATTAGTTTGCCCTTATGAAACCGGACAGTATATTTTTTCAATACAGGCAATACCTTTATCCTCCAAAAAGATATTATTATCAGGCCTATACAATGACGTGGAATGGAGTATGCAGGCTATCCTGAAGGACACAGTTACGACTCCGGTAGGAGAACTGGTTATAGTACCTACGCCCTATTATACAAAGAATTATTATGGAATACCTATCCATATAACGAAAGGAGATCCTAAAATGGTTTCACTAGCTTGTAGGAATTCATTACAAGTTTCATTAAGTGGAGAGAACGGCGGAGTAATTAATTTGAGATTAAATGATACTTCCCCTGAAAGAAGTGAGGATATTCTGAACACTTTAATAAATGTATATAACCAGGATGCAACAAATGACCGGAACAAAGTTGCTCAAAATACTTCCAATTTCATTAACGAACGATTAGCTATTATTGAGAAACAATTAGGAAGCGTTGATTCGGATATTGAAGAATTCAAAAGGGATAATAAACTGACGGATATACATTCTGAAGCCGGAAGATACCTGGAATCAACAAGTCGGTATGAACAACAAAGTTTGGAATTGGAAAACCAATTGGCTTTAGCCCAGTATATCCAACAATACTTATCTGATGATACAAAACAGTCTGAACTGATTCCCTCAAATACCGGTATAGCCGATAATAATATTGAACAACAAATTTCAGAATACAACGATCTATACCTTAAAAGGGAAAAGCTTATAAAAAATAGCAGCAATAATAATCCTGTCGTTATGGATATGACCATGTCGTTAAATGCCCAAAGGGAAACTATAACCAGGGCAATGGATAATGTTGTCAACGGATTAAATGTGAAAATTAAAAACATTCGGCAAAAAGAGATGAATACGTTTAATCGTATTTCGGCTGTTCCAACACAACAAAAACATGTTCTATCGATTGAACGTCAACAAAAAATAAAAGAAGAGTTATATCTTTATCTATTGAATAAACGTGAAGAGACAGCCTTATCACAGTCTTTTCAGGAAAGTAATATCCGGTTAGTCGATCAGGCTTTCGGTAGTAATATACCTATTTCGCCGAATGGTAAAAGGATATTTTTAATTGCGTTTGTACTTGGCCTTATAATACCGGGTGGCGGATTATGGCTTAAAACAATTTCAGATACCAAAGTATATGGTAGGAAAGAGATAGAAGAACAACTCCCAATCCCTTTCCTTGGAGAAATCCCTTATTGTAACGGCATATCTAAGAAGAAAGATAATCTGATCGTATGTGGAAATGGGCAGGATGAACTATCCGAATCATTCCGCATCGTAAGAACAAATCTATCGTTCCTAAGGGCCAATTCCAGAAAAGTTCAGGTTATTATGTGTACGTCGTTTACTCCAAACGCTGGTAAAACGTTTATATCTTCTAACCTGGCTATGAGTTTTGCTTTGGGAGGGAAAAAAGTAATTCAGATTGATCTTGATTTTCGGAAAGCAACTCTTACTAAAATGATGGATAGGAAAGGTATTATAGGAATATCAGACTATCTCTCACACAAAGAAAATAATATCCGGAAAATAATAAACAAGAATGATTTTCATCCTAACATAGATATGATCTATTGCGGGGAAACTTCTGATAATCCGGCTGATTTACTACTTAATGACCGTCTGGATAGCCTTATCTCTTTTTTGAAGGAGTCGTATGATTATATCATCCTGGATAATGTTCCAAGTAATGTGATTGCTGACGCAATGATCGTAAATAGAGTTGTTGACCTGACTATATATATAATCCGAGCTGGTGAAATGAACTTATGGACTTTACCGGAAATACATAAATTATACAAAGAGAATAAATTCAATAATATGACGGTTCTTTTAAATGGAATAAGGCGTAACCGTTCCAGGTTTGGTTATTATAAATACAATTATTGTTACGGATACGGATATGGTTATGTAGATGAAAAAAGAAAACGCTTTGTGTTATGACAATTAAAGAACAAAGAAATTTAGAAGAAATATATAGCCGTTTAAAAACACAGCTTAGAAAAGATACAACCTTTGTTCAACCGGGATTGAACCGCTCCCGATTGGCACGTATGTTAGGTACAAATGAGAAATATTTAATAAAGGCACTTCGATATTATGAAGATAAAAGTCCGAATGAATACATTATTGCCTTACGAATGGAGTACGCACTACATTTATTGCAAAAATATCCCGAATATACAATAGATGCTATCGCATTGGAATGTGGAGTGCGTTCACGTAGTACTTTCTTCCGGGTATTTAGAAAACATTATGGCTGCACACCGGATAAAATCCGTAGAAATGAAAATCAATACTGAGTCCCACCCTACATATTATTATAAGGTAGCAGATTTAACTTTTTCAATTGAATCTGATATTTTGGATAAAGGAAGTTTTAGTAATTATTCTCCATTTCGAATTGAAAATAATAGAAATACTACTCCTTTATTTCATGTTCAATTCAAGAAAATATTAAAAAAAATCAAAACACCTGCCTGTCTTTTCCATTCAGATAAAGGAGTATTTGAAATATTTATTGAAGAGGGTAACTATTTGGTGATTTTTCGTTTTATTAATTCTTCCAAACAATATAAAATGTGTGCAAAGCAACGATGGAAACAAATTGAGATAGATATAGACTTCAGAGATCAAGAAGAAGATTATATGTTTTTGAATGATTTCATAATGTTTGCATTTATTTATAGTTCGGCATATCATCATACAGTTTTACTTCATGCTTCATGTGTGAAATATAATAAATATGGAATTGCATTTATAGGGCCTTCCGGCATAGGGAAAAGTACTCTTTCTTCTTTATGGTTGAAGTATATTAAAGGTTCATTTTTATTAAATGATGACCAACCGGCGGTAAGACTTATCAATGGCAAACTACATATTTATGGAACTCCGTGGAGTGGTAAAACATCTTGTTTCAAAAATGATAATGCTGAATTGGTTGCTGTTTTCAATTTAGAACAAGCTGCTAATAATGAAGCCAAAAGACTAACACCGATAAGGGCTTTCCAATATTTACTTTCTTCATCATCTATGATGAGGGAAGACAAAGATACTTTTAAATTAATAGCAGATACATTATCATTAATAGCTCAAAATGTAAATGTATTCCATTTAAGGTCTGCTCCATATAAAGATGCCGCAAATTTATCGTTTGAGTTTAGTATAAAAAGCAACCAGTTAATCCCAAATCCTATAAATAAATAATCATTTACAGAATGAATGGAGATCCAATAAACAGATGGACTATTAATAATCAATTACTGGCTACGGAGATTATCAGGCAATTACAAGAAGAAAGGTCGGTTGTTATCCGTGTTAGAGGGAACAGTATGCGTCCTTTCTTACGTGATGATATAGATTTAGTTACGATTGAAGCAAAGAGAAACTCTTTAAAATGTTTGGATTTAGTTCTTTTTGTATATGGAGATAAGTATTTACTTCACCGTATTGTAAAGATGAAAAACAATATTTTTTTCATTAGGGGAGATAATAATAAAAGTATGAATTCCGAACAAATATACAAAGAGAAAATCATAGGTATTGTTACCTCTGTAAAACGTCGTAACAAAGAAATAAAAACAAACACGCTAATATGGAAAATTGGTTCGTTTATATGGGTGAAAACACATAGAATCAGAGTAATTATTTATTGTATAAAGCACCACTTATATATTAAAAGAAATGAACTTAAAATTTAAAAAAGGTTTTCTGATGCAAAAAATTGCAGGTGAAAATGTTTTATTACCGGCTGGGGCTGATACAGTTGACATGTCAAAGATGTTGGTTTTAAATGAATCAGCAACATTAATATTGTCAAACTTAATGAAAGCTTCTTCAATAACGATTGAAGAGTTGACAAATGATCTTATACAAATGTATGAAGTTGAATATGAACAGGCTGAAAATGATGTAAAAGAATTAGTATATGTTCTTAGAGAATTAAATATGTTTGAAAAAGCATGAAGAATATAATTCTTTATTTGTTTCATTTAACCAAAGGTTTTTTAATCCGATTATGTCCGGTTCTTTGTTTGGGATTGATTGGTATATCAATCTCTTTCTTACTTATAGCTCTTTCTAAACAAGCCATTGATACGGCAACAGATGGCTATCACGAATCACTGTCTGTTATTATTGGATTACTGGCTATATTTATAGGAGTTTCAATCCTTTTAAAAGCTTTTGTTACAAGGCTAACTATTAGTTTACATGTCAAACTGGACAAATATCTGACCTTACATTTCTTTTCGCATATTTTACGTGCGGACTGGCATAAAATGAATACATATCATAGCGGGGATATTATGTCGCGCATCAATACTGATATCGGCGATATTGTCCGTTTCTATACAAATATAATCCCACAATTTATTTTAGGTCTTCTTAAATTAGTTGGAGCATTTATCTTTTTATATTTTATGAACAAGATGCTTGCTATGGTTTTAATTGGATTGATCCCTGCAGTACTTTTTTTAAGTAAAATATATTTTCGAAAAATGAAGATACTTTCAAATAAGATTAAAGAATCTTCAAGTATTGTAAAGCAATATTTTCAGGAATCAGTTCGCAATAACCATATCATTAAAGGTATGAGTCTAGAGACCTTGTTCGAAAACAGACTAAATATCAAGCAGCGAAAGAATATAAGTATGGTAATGGAACAAAATAATTTCTCCATATATTCAAGTCTCATCTTGTCGACAGGATTTGCATCAGGTTATATTATTGCTTTTTCGTGGGGGCTTTTTGAACTACAAGCAGGTATCATTACCTTCGGTACGTTAGTTGCTTTTATACAATTAGTCAATATGATTCAAGGTCCATCTGTAAGTCTTATGAACCTGGCGCCTATTTTTGTTTCTGCATATACCGCTGCAGAACGTTTAAGGGAAATTGATAATGTAGAAGAAGAAAATTTATCAAGCCCAATATGGATACCTAGTTTATCACGTATTGATTTAACTAATGTAAGTTTTTCATATATTCCGAATTACCCGGTAATCGATAGGCTGAACATAACGTTTCGTAAAGGTAGTATGACAGCGCTTACAGGTGAAACAGGATGTGGAAAAACTACACTTATCAAACTTCTATTATCATTTATCTATCCTCAAAGAGGTAATATTATGCTATCGGATGGCAAAAATATGTATCCGGCCAATTCACAAACCAGAGTCAACTTTGCGTATGTACCACAAGATAATATGCTTTTCTCCGGTACCATTCGGGAAAATCTTTCAGTTACTCGACCGGATATAACAGACAATGATATTATTAAAGTATTGAAACAGGTTTCAGCAGATTTTGTCATGGAATTACCGGAGGGATTAAATACTTATTTGTTGGAAGGAGGACAGGGGTTGTCAGGTGGTCAGATCCAACGATTAGCAATAGCCCGTGCTCTTTTGTCAAGCGCATCGGTTTTATTACTGGATGAAGTAACATCATCATTGGATGAAACAACGGAAATGGAAATAATTTATTCCTTAAAAAACTATGTTCATGATAAGATTATTATTGTTGTTTCACATCGATTGAATGTAATATCTGCTTGTGATAATTCTTTTTCCCTGAATTGGGACAATCAATTCCCCAAATCAAGACAACAACATTAATTAAAATACGGAAAATTTAAAGAAATAGTTGTTCATTTGTTTAAGTAATAGATTGTGATATAAAAACGAAATACTATGGAAAAGAAAGTATATATTAAACCATCCGTGGAGATAATGGAAGTGCAATGGAGTGAATGTGTCGCAGGAAGCACTACTAATTACTTCACATCTATGGAAGTAGATTCCGGATCAAGAACGGAGCAATGGCAATGGTTTACTACTGAAGGTGGTAGTTGGGATAGTTCAATTTTTTAATCTATTTATATTATAATACTATGAAGGAACTGAAAACAATTCTGTGTTTCATATTCAGTATTTTTGTCTTATCATCTTGTTCTGAAGATCCGCTTGTAGAAGAACCAAATGAGTACAAATCCTATAAAGTATCTGCAACAGTCGATGTTGAAAAGGGGATTCTAACTAAGGCTGAAGCCGCACTTCCCCCCGAATACAAAAACAATACGGTTTTTCTAATTGGGCAAAGAGCAGATAATGGATATTGGGATAATATCGAATGTGATATTGTTGCTGTTGAACAAAAGAAAGTGACATTTGATTTTGTTGT
Source organism: Tannerellaceae bacterium (assembly GCA_032058265.1). Taxonomy (GTDB): domain Bacteria; phylum Bacteroidota; class Bacteroidia; order Bacteroidales; family Tannerellaceae; genus DFXE01. Next base: position 1,697 of record DAMCDT010000015.1, on the reverse strand, counting down.
ATTAACTTCATTAAATCCCAACAAAGTTAAGATATCCAATGGTTTAAAAGAAGTAGAGATAAGCGAAGGAAATATGCTGTATTACTCTTCCAAGGCTGGCGATTTTATCCAAATATCAGAGAAAGGGGAAGGAAATCCTACTCCTGGGGGTGAGCAAACATATAGACCTTATGGAGATTTTTTATTCAAGGCACTTCATAACGAAGTTAAGTTATGCACCAAATCAGGTTATCCTATTTTTGGAAAAGACACTATCAAAAATGATGCTAATAATCACTTAAGTGTAAAACTACATCGTTTTACAGGAGTCCTTTCTCCCCGCATTGTTTTAACTCTTAATGAAGAACCTGTAAAAAGGGAAAGTGGGCTGCCTAATAGTTGGTCTACAATTTTTGGAGATGAAATTACACCTCAGGATTGGACTATGGTGTTTTATTTAGAACACTATCCTATACAATTTGATTTACGAAACAGTAAAACAGAGTTAGACCCTGTTGGAATATTAGATCTTTTCCATGATTCCCCAAATATAAAATTTGACTATAAAGAAGAATTGATCTATCGAACAAATGGAGATAAGTTTATGGCTGAAACTTTTGTTGCTTTAGAAGAGATAAACGATCCTTATCTATTTCCATTTGATGAAGAACATGGAGTAGTATTAAAAATATTGATCTATTATAAGAAAGGTTTGCCTGAAGAAGAATTAAGGATAGCTTCTATAAATATTCCAAGAGTTAATAAAAATGAGAAACGCATTTTAAATTTATATATGGATGCTAATGATATTCTTCGTGCTCCTATTATAACAACAAAATCTTCTTCTATGGATAGTAGTCTAGAAATTCCTATTAGAATGCTCTGGGAAGACTAATTAATAAAACATTCATTTTAAAAAAAGCTATTTCCCAATATAATTGGAAATAGCTTTTTTAGGTTTAATGAGTAATTTTTTTATTATCAAATATCAATCATAGTGGGCTAACTGTGTCATAATTACGTTAAATGTTATATCCAAAGCCTGTATAAATTTCACGTCTATATACTGCTATATGCTTTTCTAATCCATCTCTCACCTTCCACTTTCCACCTCAACATGCTGTTTATAAGAGATAAATTGGTGGAAGATGATCTTCCACTCAAAAGAATGTCCTTGCACGCGGAATGCATTATAATTTTAAGAAATCATGCAAATCATTTAAGAAAATAATAAGCATAACTTTTTATTGTTGTGATTGTCATTTGAGAATCTAATTACTTTTGTTATCAAAACTCTAAGGTTTTGTCGGCAAAACCCTGGGACTTTGAAAACAAAACTCATTTACTTTTTCAGAATAGGCTACTTGTTGAAATTGCATACGTGCAAAAAATAACAGGACGTTGGTTAGTAGAATCCGCAAGCTTCCCAATTAGGGTCGGGATGTATAAAGTGATGGATAGGCCTGTCGTGTGGAAGATGATCTTCCACTCTTAAAACCTTTTCCCGACAGGGTTTGAAAGATGTCGTGGAAGGTGATAGATGTATTGTGAAACATGTTAGTAGAGAGTCTATCCATATAATAATGTATAGTAGAGAATGCTTTTAGATATAAGTTGCTTGCTTGTTATTATGCTTAAAAGGAGGTTTGTTTATTTCTTTTTCAAAAAAAGGTGTAATAATATTTGGAGTGTAATGAAGTATTATCTACTTTTGCACC
>DAMCDT010000014.1:0-23761 GCA_032058265.1 Tannerellaceae bacterium | reverse complement strand
GTTGGAAAGGGATTTGATTTGGCCGTTTTAGGAGAAATGTTTCTATACGCAGCTTTATCCCTTGTCCCAATGGCTCTTCCCCTCTCTATTTTGTTGGCTTCCTTAATGACATTCGGTAATTTGGGTGAGCGATTAGAATTGCTGGCCATGAAGTCGGCGGGGGTATCCCTTATAAATATCATGAAACCATTAATTGTTTTTCTTGTATTTATAAGCATTAGCGCATTCTTCTTTCAAAATAATGCAATGCCAGTAATACAGGTGAAACTTTACTCCTTACTATATTCCATGCGCCAGAAGTCGCCTGAATTAGAAATTCCCGAAGGAACTTTTTATAAAGAGATATCAGGTTATAATGTATATGTGAGGGACAAAAGTAGTAAAGATGGTCTCTTGAAAGATATGATGATTTATGACTATTCTGCGGGTTTCAATAACGCAAATGTTATAGTTGCTGATTCAGGACGTTTAAAAATGTCTGAAGATAAGTTATTTCTAATCCTGACATTATATGAAGGAGAATCTTTCCGCAATCTCACTAAGCAATCCGGTTCTGCGCAAGTAAAAACAGCTGTTCCTTATGGTAGGGAAACTTTTCATACAAAAGAAATATTAATTGAATTTGATGCCAATTTTAACCGAACGGACGAATCCTATTTCCAAAGTAATTATATTGGAAAGGACTTGGAAGGTCTTCAGTCATCAATCGACTCAATGGGTGTACGGCTGGACAGTATTAAAAACATTAATTCAGCAAATCTATACAGTAGCTCTTATAAAAAAGTTTTTAGCCAGCAAAATGTGCCTCAAAGGAATAACCCTCCTAAAGAAGGCCAGGATCCAATAGCGCAGGAAACAGTCATATTGAACTATGACAGCTTATATCAGGCACAAGACCCCAGTAGACAGGCAACCTTATTAAATCGCAGTAAATCATCTTTCGAGAATTTAAAATCAGATAATTTCTTTAAAGCAGCTACAATTGGTGATGAGTCCCAAAAGTTACGCCGACACCTTACCGAATGGCATAAAAAATTTACGATTTCTTTTGCTTGCCTTATCTTCTTTTTCATCGGAGCGCCCCTTGGAGCTATTATACGTAAAGGTGGTTTGGGAACCCCGGTAGTAATTTCAGTTATCCTGTTTATCTTTTATTATATAATCGATAATATAGGGTTTAAAATGGCTCGTGACGGCGTTTGGCCGGCATGGCAAGGGATGTGGTTAAGCTCAGCCGTTTTAACTCCTTTAGGAATATTTCTTACTTACAAAGCCGTTAATGATTCAGTTATACTTAATGCTGACACTTATTTGAATGCTTTAAAGAATTTAATCGGTAAACGTTCTACCCGTAAGATTGAAAGGAAAGAGGTGATTATTTTTAACCCTGATTACAAGGGTCTGGTTCCACGATTGGATAATCTTAATGAAAACTGTAGGGAATATTTAAAAGGTCATAAAAGATGGCTTAATTATATTACTTATTGGAAAGAGGGAGGTAAAGATACCGATGCAGAACAATTGGCTCTTGAAATGGAAAGTATTGTGGAAGAATTATCCAACTCCGATCAGAACCTGGTACTGAATAAACTCATGGATTATCCGATCATTGGTGGTTACAAACAACTTGGATCGCATCTGAATAAAAAACTCAGTTTGGCTATTGGTATTTTCTTCCCTTTAGGATTACCGGTTTATTTTATTGCTACTTATCAACGGAAGTTATTACTTCAGGATATAAAAACTGTTCAGAAAGTCAGTGAAGAATTAAAGGATATGATCGTTGGGTTATAATCAGCGAGATTTCACTACCTTTGTTTTTCGAAATTACAAAAGCACAAATACATTATGAGTGATATAAAATTGAACACCATCGAGGAAGCTATCGAAGATTTCCGGGAAGGTAAATTTGTTATAGTTGTTGATGATGAAGATCGTGAAAACGAAGGTGATTTTATTGTTGCCGCAGAAAAAATAACTCCAGAGAAAGTAAACTTCATGATGACTTACGGGCGCGGTGTCTTATGTGCCCCTATTACCGAAGAGCGTTGCGACGAACTTGAACTTACGATGCAGGTAAGTCATAACACGTCTATTCTGGAAACACCTTTTACAGTAACAGTCGATAAGCTGGGAGGAGGTTGTACGACCGGAGTATCAATGTATGACAGGGCACAAACAATACTTGCTTTAGCAGATCCCAATACTAAACCCTCGGATCTCGGACGACCCGGGCATATTAGTCCGTTAAGAGCCCGCTCGCGTGGTGTGTTACGGCGCTCAGGGCATACGGAGGCTGCCGTTGACCTTGCCCGTTTGGCAGGTTTATTTCCTGCCGGAGCTTTAATTGAAATAATTAATGATGACGGGACAATGGCCCGCCTTCCTGATCTGATTAAAATAAGCGAGAAGTTCGATATAAAGATTATCAGTATACGTGATCTGATCGCTTACCGGTTACAGGATGAATCCATAGTTGAAAAAGGTGTGGAAGTAGATATGCCTACAGAATACGGGCATTTCAGATTAATTCCTTTTAAGCAAAAAAGCAACGGACTTGAGCATATTGCATTGATCAAAGGGCAGTTTGTGAAAGATGAACCTATCTTAGTACGTGTACATTCATCTTGTGCTACCGGTGATATCTTTGGTTCAATGCGTTGCGAATGTGGAGAGCAATTACATAAAGCCATTCAGATGGTTGAAGAAGAGGGCAGGGGTGTAATTGTTTATCTTAATCAGGAAGGACGTGGGATTGGTCTGATGGAGAAAATGAGAGCGTATAAACTTCAGGAAGAAGGGCTGGATACCGTAGATGCTAACCTGCATCTGGGACACCAGGCAGATGAAAGAGATTATGGAGTAGGCGCACAGATACTACGTCATTTAGGAGTAACCAAAATGCGCCTGATGACGAATAACCCGGTAAAACGGGTAGGACTTGAAGCGTATGGATTAAACGTAGTGGAAAACGTACCTATCGAGATAACGCCTAATAAATATAATGAGTTCTACCTCAAGACAAAAAAAGAAAGGATGGGGCATACCCTTCATAATATTAAATAACTAACAAATTGTTGCACATCACTCTTTTATTATTTAATTTTGTCGCGATTACATAAAGCAAACTATACAATATTCATGTCATGACGCAAGTTTCAGAACGTTTAGCAAGTTTATCGCCTTCGGAAACACTGGCGATGTCTCAAAAGAGCAACGAGCTCAAGGCTCAAGGTATCGATGTTATTAACTTAAGCGTGGGAGAACCTGATTTCTTCACCCCGGATCATATTAAAGAAGCTGCGAAGAAAGCAATTGATGATAATTTCTCTTTTTATTCTCCTGTACCGGGATATATGGATCTACGCAAAGCAATTGTTGATAAGTTAAAACGCGAAAACGGACTGGACTATACAACAGACCAGATCATCGTATCCGGCGGTGCAAAGCAGTCGGTATGTAATGTACTTCTTAGTATCATCGGCCCGGGTGATGAAGTAATAGTACCTGCCCCCTATTGGGTAAGCTATGTTGAAATGGTGAAACTGGCTGAAGGGACTAATGTCGTTATTTCCGCCGGCATTGACCAGGATTTTAAGATAACTCCGGATCAATTGGAAAAAGCAATTACTCCAAAAACAAAAGCATTGATTTTGTGTTCACCTTCTAATCCTACGGGAAGTGTATATAGTAAAGAAGAACTGAAAGGATTAGCAGAAGTACTGGCTAAATATCCTAATATAACAATACTGGCCGACGAGATCTATGAACATATCAACTACATAGGAAAGCATGAAAGTATTGCACAGTTCGACAATATTAAAGATCGTGTCGTTGTTATCAACGGCGTATCTAAAGCATATGCCATGACCGGTTGGCGCATTGGATTTATAGCTGCCCCGCTTTGGATTGCCAAAGCTTGTAATAAATTACAGGGACAATATACTTCCGGCCCTTGTTCGATTGCCCAGAAAGCCTCTGTGGCAGCTTTCAACGGTCCTCAGGAATGTGTTGCCGAAATGCGCGAAGCTTTTCTTCGCCGCCGTGATCTTGTAATCAAATTATGTCAGGAAATTCCGGGTATTAAGATCAGCGTTCCGCAGGGAGCATTCTATCTATTTCCTGAACTCGATTATTATTTTGGTAAAAGCGCAGGAGATCGAAAAATTAACGATGCAGGTGACCTTGCAATGTACCTTTTAGAAGTGGGCCATGTTGCAACAGTTGGAGGAGCGGCTTTCGGAGCTCCCAAATGCCTTCGTCTCTCATATGCAACCTCTGACGAAAATCTGATTGAAGCAATCGACCGGATTAAAAAAGCATTAACTGCATTAAAATAAAACTTGTACAACTGTATAAAAAGGCTATCCCGATGGTCCGAGATAGCCTTTTTCATAAATTAAATAATGAAAGGAGTAAAGGTAAATAATCTTTTAATTCCATTCGCAGATTTTTTAGCGCCTGCTGAATACGATAATCTACTGTTTTAGCAGATACGCCAAGAATAACTGCAATTTCATTATAGGTTTTATTTTCCATACGGTTCATAACAAATGCTTTCCTATATGTTTCCGGTAATTTCCCAAGTGCTTCTTCAATTTTTTGTGTTAATTCTTCTACGATATAGAAATCAGGATCCTCAAATTGGGAATACAAGCGCCCGGCAATGGCAGTATGAATATGTTCATGTAAGCGTTTTTTGGTAATATGATTTACACATTTATTCCTTACGGCACGAAACAAATATTTACTCAACGAAGATTCAATTTCAATATTCTCTCGGTTTTCCCATATCCAAACCATAATATCCTGTATGGTTTCTTCCGCTTCATCTTCTCTGACAAATGAAGTGGCATAGGCACATAACACCGGATAGTACCTTAAAAAGAAAGTATCAAAAGCTTTCTTATCTCCTTCCCGGATATGGGCAAATAGTTGTTCCTCATAAGTAGAATATCTCATCATTTATGACAAAGATAAAAAAAGAACATATTATTCATCTTTTCGTTTAGGAACTTTTATTTCCGGCGTGCCTTATAAGAAGAAGGTGCTATTAGGATGAAACTGAAAAAAGAAATAAATGAGTTGGATATTCTTCAGTATATTAATAACGAATTATCTGATCAGGAATATATTGAAGTGGAAGAATGGATAAATAATTCCGAAGAAAACCACAAATTAGCCGAAGATTTAATTTATTTGTCTTTTGCCGTTTCTTCCCTGCAACTAATCAAACGATCAGCCCCGCAAAAAGCTCTTCAAAAGGTTCATAAGCGGATACGGGTTAAAAAATCCTCCCAGTTATTTTTTTATTTTCAGAGAATAGCGGCCATATTGTTAATTCCTTCAATCCTATTGTCTGTATACCTATTATCACAACCAAAAACTAACGAGCCGTTATCTTACCTGGAAGCGCGTATGACTCCCGGAATGATGGGCTCTTTAGTTCTGTCCGACGGCACAAAAGTATGGTTAAACTCCTCATCTTCCCTTACCTATCCGAACACTTTTTCCGGACAGACCCGCGAAGTCGTATTAGACGGGGAAGCCTATTTTGAGGTAATCGAAAATACGGACTGCCCTTTTATCGTCAACACAGAGAATACATCGGTGACTGTATTGGGGACTAAATTCAATATGGATGCGTATAAAAGTAATAGTTTTGTTACAACCACGCTGGTGGAAGGTGCTATCGAATTCAATTACAGGAATAATCAGAATAAAAACCAAACAATATTAATGGAGGAAAATGACCAGGTCCAGTATACTAAAAATTCATTTCAAGCTCAAAAATACAAAACATATGTCCCGAAAGACATCGCCTGGAAAAGTGGGCAAATTATATTAAAAGACACTCCCCTGTCGGATATACTGTGGATACTTAGCAAACGGTTTAATATTGATTTCATAATAAAAGACCCTTCTTTATATAAGCATTCATTTACGGGTGTGTTTACCAATCAACAAATCGAACGGGTATTAGATCACTTCAAACGATCGTCAGGCATTCGATATAAAATAAATCATCAGTTTAACGAAGACGGAGAGACCACCAAAAGCCAGATTGAATTATTTTAAATGTTTAATCTAATGTAAAATGTAACTATTATGAAAGCAAGAGACCCATAAACAAAAACACACGAATAAATATTGGAGTATCTATCCGTGTGAAAAACAGACACTTGTTTAGCGACAAGTTTCCCTAATTTTTTTATCATTAAAACACAACAAATCTATGCGAAAAAGGAGTAATATCAAAACGAAAATACTTTTACGTATGAAAATAACTGCATTATTACTAATCGTTACACTTACCGTAGTAAACGCGGCAAATACGTATAGTCAGACAGCCACTTTGTCCGTGGAGGCAAAGAACCAAACCATGCAGACAATTTTAGATCAGATTGAAAATCAATCGGAATTCCATTTCTTTTATAATACGAAACAAATTGATACCCAAAAAAAGGTATCTGTCCACGCGAATAAGAAAAATGTATTCGATGTATTAGATGAACTTTTTAAAGAGACGGATATTCAATATGAAGTTCTGGATAAGAATATTATCCTGACAACGAAGAAAAAGGAAACAGGTTTAGCCGGAAATACAACTGCTGCTCAGCAGACAGGAAGAAGAATCACGGGTGTTATTGTAGATCATAACGGCGAACCGGTAATAGGCGCCAATGTTGTAGTGAAAGGCACTACGACCGGCTCTACTACAAACATCGACGGGGAATTCGAGATTAATTCTACTTCTGATGCGACGGTATTGGTTGTTTCCTTTATTGGCTACATTACTAAAGAAGTACCGGTTACACAACAGGGGCCGTTAAGGATTGTTCTTATGGAAGATCTGCAGGCGCTTGACGAAGTAATTGTTGTCGGTTACGGTACAATGAAAAAAAGCGATATTACGGGGGCTATCTCTTCCGTGGATAAAGACAAAATAGCACGTCAACCGGTTGCCAATGTTGCTTCCGCATTGCAAGGCTTAGCTACCGGTGTATCTGTTACTTCCAGCTCCGGATCTCCGGGTTCGGCCGCCACGATCCGTATCAGAGGTGTCGGTACGGTAAACGATGCGGAACCATTGTTCGTCGTGGACGGGATGCCCGTGACGGATATAAACTACCTGAGCACGGCAGATATACAGTCTATGGAAGTGCTTAAAGATGCTTCCGCTTCCGCTATTTACGGTTCCCGTGGTGCGAACGGTGTAATCCTCATCACTACGAAGAAAGGTACCGTAGGAAAAACCACCGTCACGTTCGATGCGTATTGGTCAATGAACAAGATCTTGAATAACATCGATTTGATGTCAGGTCAGGAATGGTACGACTATCAGGAGCAGTTGAACGGCGTAAGGACCGTTCCCATCGACTTGAGCCTTGTCGATCGTAACGTCTCCACCAACTGGATGGACGAGATCACGCATACAGCCTTTATGCATAACTACGGTGTCGGCATAAGCGGCGGTAAAGAGAACGACTATAAATTTAATTTGGGCTTGAACTATATCAATCAAGACGGAACGATCAAGAAATCTAACTATGAACGGTTCAGTGTTCGTCAAAGTACGGAAAAAACGGTGATCAAAGATTATTTGGTAGTGGGTACCAACGCGTCGATCGCAAGATCTACCGATGCGAGTATTAGCGAGCGCAACAGTAGCAATGTGTACGACGCTGACTATGGTGTCGTAAGTAACGCGCTCCGCCTGGATCCGGTAACTCCTGCCCGAAACGCGGACGGTTCGTACGGTTACTCTCCTTATATTGACTACTATAACCCGTTAGCAAGCATCATGTATCGGGATAATGAACGGGAGAATCTTGCTTTCATCGGCAATATGTATGGTGAATGGCAGATTATAAAAGGATTGAAGTTCAAGAGCAGCTTCGGAACGGAAATCAGAAGAACCGACAATAAAACGTTCTCGCCTGTCTATCAGGTTTCCTCAAGCCAGAGAAATCTAGAAAGCAGTTTAACAAAATCGCAGACCAAAGGATACTACTATACGTTCGAGAATACCCTTTCGTATGACAAGAAATTTGCCGAAAAGCACTCCATATCCGCCCTTGTGGGTTATACCAACGAATGGGGTAAGCGGGAAAGCTTGAGCGTAAGCGCGAGAGATCTTATCGGTGAGTCGGAGAACCTGCACTATATAGACGCTACGCTGGATAAGAGCAAGACTACGGCAACCAATAGCGCTACAGAATATGGTTTGATGTCTTATCTGGGCCGCTTACACTACGATTACGATAACAAATACCTTGTCACGGCCACTTTCCGTCGAGATGGTTCCTCTAAATTCTCTTCCAAGAACCGCTGGGGTAACTTCCCTTCGTTTGCTTTGGGTTGGAGAATGGAGAACGAAAAGTTCTTCCAGAGCCTGAATGCCGGTTGGGTTTCTTCCCTGAAACTTCGTGCGGGCTGGGGGCAGATCGGAAATCAGAATATCACTAATTATGTGGATCGTAGTTTGCTGTCATTGAACACGTCATACGGCGCTTTATTCGGAGCGAGGGAGAATGAGACCTTGTATCAGGGTATCGCCGTGGCAAGATTGGGCAATTCGGATATTAAATGGGAAACAACGGAATCCTTTAATATCGGTCTTGACGCCAGCTTCTTCAACAGCCGGATGATTTTCAGCTTCGAGTATTATTACAAGACAACAAAGGATATGTTGCTCGCGGCTCCTATGCCTATCTATATGGGATATGCGAATAATACCTACACCAATATCGGTGAGGCAAACAACCGCGGTGTCGAGTTGAATCTTGAATGGAGAGACAAGTCCGAAAGCGGCTTCCAATACAACGTGGGAGTGAATATGTCGACCATCCGTAACCGAATGACGAAATTGAATGGTGGTACGCCTATTTCCGACGGTCCATTCCGAAACGGAACCATGTACCTCACCTACACGAATGAAGGTATGCCTATCGGCGCATTCTGGGGCTATAAGACAAACGGGCTTATTCAAACACAGGAGCAGTTGGATGCCGTTAAGCGGGCGGATTTCCAGCCTAATGCCGAATTGGGTGATGTATTGTTTGTGGACACCAACGACGACGGCAAGTTAGACTCTAACGACAGATGCATGATCGGTAATCCGATTCCGGATATCATATACGGTATCACTGTGGGTATGGCGTGGAAAGGCTTCGACCTCAATCTGCAGTTTGGTGGAACGATCGGTAATAAGATATTTAACGCGATGCGTTATTACACCTACTTCCCGAATGATATAACGAACAAGGATAGAGCGTTAATGAATTATTGGACGCCTACCAATACGAATACGAACATCCCTCGCCTGACGGCTACGGATGTAAATGATAATGACCGTTTCTCAGACATGTACGTGGAAAACGGCACTTATTTCCGATTGAGAAATGCCCAGCTAGGTTATACCCTACCCGCTTCTCTCACACAGAAGATAAAACTTCAAAATGTGCGTTTTTATGTAAGCGGTCAGAACTTGTTTACGATATCCGGTTACTCGGGTATGGATCCGGAAGTGGGTCAGTCCAGTTCTTTATCCAGAGGTATAGATTACGGTATCTATCCTCAGAATATATCATTCACCGGTGGTCTTAATGTTACTTTTTAAATTTATAATATTATGTTTAAAAACAAATTTATCATAGGAATCGCGCTCGCGATTTTAACAGGATTCAGCAGTTGCGCGGATTTAGATTTGGCACCATTAGGTAGCCCTGAGGCCGGAAAACTAACAGAAGAACGACAAGCTTTCTTGCGTTTGACTGCTGTCTATTCCGGCATGAAAGACTTCCGTTACACATGGTCGATGCAATGTTTCGGAGACGTATTGTCGAACGACGCAACCTATAGCGGTTCTTCGAACGATGCGCAAACCTTCACGTTGATGGAGAATTATCAGTATCAGGCAGATCATACCGAAATTTTGAACAAATACCGGTATTCTTACCAATGTATCAATAAAGCTAATTTATTTATACAGGACATGGAAATGGCCGACGATGCCATTTTCTCAACATATAATAAGGAACAAATGATTGGTGAAGCCAAGTTTATTCGTGCCTATACTTATTTCGAACTCGTGAAAACTTTTGGCGGTGTTCCTTGCTATACGGGAGTTCTGGATCTCGCCCATGAAAGGCTCGGACGTTCAACTGTCGAAGAAGTATATGCTGTTATCGAGCAAGATTTAAACGATGCGGTTAGTGCTTTACCGAAGAAAAGTGAGATAGCGAACTACGATGCAAACTATGCAGGAAGAATCACCAAAGGTGCGGCCATTGCCATGCAAACGCGTGTTTACCTTTATGCGAAAAAATACAATGAGGCAAAAAAGGCATTCGACAATTTCCAAAAGGAATGTGGTAGCGAATATAGTTTGGTGAGTCCGGAGGAATACGCCTGGCAATTCTCCCTTAAGGGGGAACACTGCTCCGCGTCTATACTGGAAATAAATATGTATACTTCCGCTACTCAAAGCTCGTATAGTGTAAATAACGGCAACCGTCACGTATTGATGTCCATGCCCCGAAATATGACGATCGGCTTCGGTTGCGCACAGCCTACCCAGGCCTTGGCGGACGCTTATGATGCCGAGGGGGATATTATACGAAAGAATACTACACTCCTTTCCACGAAAGAAGCTATAGAGATCGAGACCGCGGCAAAAGGCGAGGTGGCACCCATTACAGACGACCGAACCGGCTGGTACAATCGCAAATTGTATCTTGCGCCTGGAGAAAGAGAGGAGAATAGGGGAAATAACCAACCAACGAACCTCAGGCTTATACGCCTTGCGGAGGTATATTTGAACTATGCAGAGGCTTGTTATTTCAGCAGCGATATCGTTAATGCGCAAAAGTATTTGAACGAGGTAAGAAGTCATGTCAACCTGCCTCCTAAAAACAATACAGGAGGTCAATTGCTGGAAGACATCATGAACGAGCGTCATCTGGAGTTCGGATTGGAAGGTTTCCGATTCTTTGATGTGGTACGAGTAGGATGGGGAGAGAAAGTCTTTAACGGGACCAAGAAGGCGAAATTCGGAGCCACGACTCCTTTCGGCGCTGGTGCGGAAGTATTGCCTATACCTCAAACCGAGATTGACATAAGTGGCGGTTTAATAACTAATTAATAGAAAATAACAATTTGCAAAATCATAGTAGTATGAAAAGAAGTTTATTATTGCTCGGAATTTGTCTCTTGACCGTATCGTTCGTCGGAGAGGCCTTTGGGCAGCAAAAAAAGCCACGTATCGGAATTGCCGGTATACAGATAGAGAACAGTGTTTTTATGCCTAACCGGCAACCCATAGTGGGACGGCCCATCACCATGCCCGATTACCTGAGCCAGGATTCGGCAATGGGACGGGCGGCAACCTGGCTTCCTTCTTTGATGGGATATGGTGGTGGGCGCGGACCTGTTACGCGTGAATCGTATGAAGCATTTGTTAATGAAGCGCTGGAAATCATCAAGGCAAACATGCCTTATGACGCATTTTGGTTCTACAATCATGGAGCATGCAGCGTGGATGGTATAGACGATCCGGAAGGCCTTTTTATGGAAAAAGTTCGCGGAGTGATCGGAAACGATGTCCTTGTAACCACTACGATGGACCTTCACGGAAATCCTTCCTTGCGGGTTGCGCTCTATTCAGACCTGATCACCACCTTCCGCAAAGCTCCTCATGACGACTGGCGGGAATCACATCGTCGTGGTGTGGTAAACCTGTTGGACCGTATGGCCTCCGGCAAGGGACGTCCTCCTTATAAAGCCTGGGTGGCTGTTCCGGTATTGCTTTCGGGCGAGTGGACAAGTACGCGTGTCGAACCGGCTAAATCACTGTATGCGATGGTTCCCGAAGTAGAAGCTATGCCGGGTGTAACTGACGCAGGTATATGGATTGGCTATGTTTGGGGAGATGACGCTCGTAACCAGGGCGTGGTTATGGTTTACGGTGACGATAAGGCTCAGGTAGAATCTGGAGCGAAGAAACTTGCACAAAAGTTCTGGGATGTGCGCCGTCAATTTTCATTGGAAGCACCGGGTTATGATCTGGAAAAATGCCTGGATCTGGCAATCGCCAGCAATAAAAAGCCGTTCTTTATAAGCGATATGGGAGATAATCCCGGTGGCGGTGGTTCCGGCGAGGTGACCTGGACACTGGCACGGGTATTGAAAAGGCCGGAACTGCAGGCGGCTAACGGTAAAAGTTTGCTGTATTGTTCTATACCCGGAGATGAAATGGTGGAAATAGCGCGCAAAGTAGGTGTAGGAGGCAAAGCAGAAGCATATATCGGTGCAATGACCGATAACTCTTACGAACCGCCGGTATGGTTGTCCGGTACAGTCGTATACATTAGTCCTGCTCCCGACCCGCAGGCTGCCGATATTCCACAACGAAGACGTAGCAATATAGCGATTATAAAAACCGGAAATATTTATGTTGTTGTGGGAACCTCTTCTCCTACACCTAACCTCGAAGGCAGCGGAATTGATCCGCGTAAGATGGATATTGTAATGGTGAAACAAGGTTATTTGGTAAACCAATGGTACAATATGAAAGCCGACTGGGTAATGGCGCTCACGCGTGGTGGTGTCGACCAGGATTTCAAAAGTATTCCCTATAAGAACATTGTCAGGCCCATGTTCCCGTTAGACCCGGAAATGCCTGATCCTGAATTGAATGTTTTGTTTGTGCCTTCTGCAAAAGAAATGTACGGACGGTAAAATATCCTAAAAAATATTAGGCTGAATCGCATAAGTTCAGCCTTTTTTATGACTTTTACGGGCGTTTGAAACTTCGATGTATGATTTTTATATTTAAGCTCGCTTTCCCTGAGTGGTTGTGATCTATTCACTATCCAGTCATCTGTTTTTATAAACTGGATTTCGAAACTGCTATAAATGATACGGATATTCCATATAGGTGAGAATATGATAATAACGGGGGTTATAACATGAAATTGGTCGATAATAGGGACAAAGGGGGTAAATGTCTGCAAATCTATTGTGAAAAACCAGATCTAAATTGGTTTCCATGGAATAGACTCTTTAGCCTCAAAGTCGTTTTATTTGAAACTGAGTACTGTTATACTGAAAGGTAAAACTTGAAAGTGCAAGCAAAAGTTAAAACAAAAACCGTTACCAAAAACACGTGGTTAGAACTCTTGGTATATGAGCGGGGTGTTCTTTTGCAAACCATAAACAATTCTGCTGATTACCTGAGAGGAACAAAAGATTGGACTAATCTTTCTTTAGAAACAAAATTAGATCCCAATATTACTGAGGTGTACATTATGGGAACTTTGGAAGGAAGAGGGACTGCCTGGTTCGATGATTTTGAATTAAAATCGACGGCAACGATTAAAAGACCAAACGGCTCCCCCTGCATCCACCAATGAAGAAATAGAATGGCTGCGGTAGTATGTCCGTCCGATATCATCTACTGATATTGAAAGGCCGTCTGATAATATTGCGCCCTTGATCGATAAAATAAAAGAGGCCTCTGTTATAGCTTTACGCGGTGCAACCTATACATCGGCAGAAGAGTTCGGCATGCTTAACCGGATTGTTAAAGCCTTGGCCGAAAAGGAAGAAGATATATTGCTGGCACCGGAGATATTTCCCGGTGTTGGTGCAGGGTTGAATGCTTATGCAAATGGCGAAAAACTGAATCTGGAAGATATTTTATGGGCAAGCAGCAACTTTTTTAACCGGCAGGAGTTTCACCAGGTGATAAAATGGGCCAGGGAATTTAATAAAGAACAGCCGTATATCACCATTGTCGGTTATGAAGAGCATGCCTACGATACAACCCTTAGAAATATGGAATGGGCATCAAATGATTATCCCGTCATTAAGAAGTTGGTATCGTCTCTGAAAAAAGAATTTGAAAATTACATGTAAGAAAAATACAATAAGAGAAAAAAAGATACAGAATATGATGATAGCCTTGATAAAATAAGCACAATGCTACAGACGCTCTCAGATCATATTGATGAGTATGTAACCGAATCGCCACACAAAGAGTACCTTCCTTATTGTGTAATGTATCTCCGGGTATGTGTAGGCGAAGATTGAATTCACAGAATAAACCGGAAATAAGGACCATTCTATGTTCTGCAAATCAAAACGTAAGCAGAAGCGATCATATGATGGGTGAATTCTTAGTCGATAAACTGGGAGATAAATTTCTTTCCATAGGATTTGCCTTTTACGACGGAACTTATTATACCCACGGACAGCAGCGTACAGATATTTATAACGCCCTTCCGGCATACCCCGGAACCTGTGAATACTGTTTTCACCAGTTAGGCGAACCTTGCTTTATGATAGACCTCCGGGAAATCAGAAAAGATACATCGAAGAAGGGTAATGGCTCCGTAATCCGGCTCTTTTCCGTCAGGTGGGGATACGAAAGACAATAACTGAGTTTTCGCCTACCTCACTCGTCTCTGATTACGATATCCTGATCTTTATCGACCATTCGTCTGCGACAAAACATATGAGGTATTAATTATTTGCGGAGAAACACCCATAAAAAACCATAAAAAAGGGCTATATCATATTTGATATAACCCTTTCATTATATATGAACATTTAATTTATTCAACGTTCAATGTTACACGTTTAAAAGCAGTAACCGTAAGATCCTTATTCTGTTGTTTCAAATACTGATCAATAGTTACCTTGTTGTCTTTACAAAACTCTTGTTGTAACAAGGTGCTTTCTTTATAAAACTTCTGTATTGCACCTTCCGCGATACGATCCAACAGGTTTTCAGGTTTTCCTGCCTGACGAGCCTTATCACGTGCAATTTCCATTTCAGTATCGATCGTTTTTTTATCTACCTGATCTGGGGTAACTGCTACCGGGTTCATAGCTGCTACCTGCATAGCAATGTCGCGTGCAACCTGATATTCAACATTCGGCTGATTGAAGGCAACAATTGTTGCCAACTTATTTCCCGGGTGAATATATGAGATTGTAGAAGCGCCGCTTAAGGATTCGTAATAACCTAATTCCATCTTTTCACCTGTAACACCAACACGGTCCGTGATATGATCTTGCACAGGACGTCCGTCGGCCATTGGAGAAGCCAGCAAATCTTCAATAGTCGCCGGTTTCTTATCAATTGCTATATTGAGGAAATCTTGCGTTAAAGCTATAAATTGTTCGTTCTTTGCAACAAAGTCAGTTTCGCATTTCAGGGCAACGATTGCAGCGAATTCTCCTTTTGATTCAGCCAATACACAACCTTCGGATGCTTCACGATCCGAACGTTTTGCGGCTACTGCCTGACCTTTTTTACGGATGATTTCCATCGCTTTGTCAAAATCACCATCTGCTTCTTGCAAAGCATTTTTACAATCCATCATACCCGCTCCGCTCATTTTACGCAGATGGGAGATATCAGCCATTGTAACTGCCATATTCTTTACCTTTCTTTTTATTATTCTTCTACTTCAATATCTTTTGCTACTTTTTCGATTACTGCTGCGTTCAAAGCTTCGTCATCTTCTTTCTTTGTACGCTCTTTCTTTACAGTAGCTTTTGCTTTACGTTCTCTTTTCGGAGCAGCTTCATCAGCTCCTTCCGTATCCACTTTTTCAGCTTTGCGTTCTTGTAAGCCTTCGTTTATTGCTTCGCATACAGCGCCAAGGATAACTTCAACTGATTTTGTAGCGTCGTCATTTGCGGGTATTACAAAGTCAATATTATTCGGATTTGAGTTAGTATCCACCATAGCGAATACAGGAATACCCAAACGATTAGCCTCGCGAACTGCTATTTGTTCCTTCATGACATCCACCACGAACAAAGCGGAAGGAAGACGTGTAAGGTCAATGATAGAGCCTAAGGTCTTTTCTAACTTAGCGCGTTGGCGTGTAATCTGGAGTTTTTCTCTTTTCGAAAGATTATCAAATGTACCGTCTTTTGTCATTTTATCGATCGTAGTCATTTTTTTGATGGCTTTACGAATGGTAGGGAAGTTTGTTAACATACCGCCCGGCCAACGTTCGATAACGTAAGGCATACCTACAGAAGTAGCCTTATCTGCGACAATTTGTTTAGCTTGTTTTTTGGTAGCTACGAAAAGAATTTTCTTTCCTGACTTTGCCAGGTTTTTCATCACTTCTGCAGCTTCGTCAACTTTAGCAACTGTTTTATGTAAATCAATGATATGAATACCATTGCGCTCCATGAAAATATAAGGAGCCATAGCGGGGTTCCACTTTCTTTTTAAGTGTCCGAAGTGAACACCGGCTTCTAATAACTGATCAAAATTAACTCTTGACATTTTTTCTTTTTTTAAATCGTTTACATTCTGTTTTACCATACAATCACTAGGTAGTCCTCCAACACATCATCGTGCAAAAGAAATCCTGTTGATTTAGATACTAAACGCTTCTTTTTACTTGTAAGAAACTCACAAATAAGATTAACGCTTGCTGAACTGGAATCTCTTACGTGCTTTGGGGCGTCCCGGCTTTTTACGTTCCACAATACGCGGATCACGCGTTACAAAACCTTCTGCTCTCAAGGCGGGCTTATCTTCCGGATTGATCTTGATCAACGCGCGGGCAATACCTAAACGGGCAGCT
The DNA here is from genome assembly GCA_032058265.1 of Tannerellaceae bacterium. Lineage (GTDB taxonomy): Bacteria > Bacteroidota > Bacteroidia > Bacteroidales > Tannerellaceae > DFXE01. Next base: position 7,142 of record DAMCDT010000014.1, on the reverse strand, counting down.
TCTGATTGTCCTTTGAATCCACCTCCGTTAAGGTTGATACGGATATCATATTGCTCAGCTACATTCAGCTTATTAAGCGGTTGCTTAACAACAAACTGAAGGATTGAAGAAGGAAAGTAATTATCCAGATCACGTTTGTTGATTGTGATTTTTCCTGTGCCTTCGCTTACATAAACGCGGGCAACTGCCGCTTTACGTCTTCCTATTGCATTTACTACTTCCATATTATTATTTAAGTGAGTTTATATCTATTGTCTTGGGCTGTTGAGCTTCGTGTTTGTGCTCAGCTCCTGCATACACATGTAAGTTACCAAGCAACTTAGCACCCAGGCGGTTTTTAGGTAACATTCCCTTCACTACTTTACGGAATAAACGGTCTTCTCCTTTTTCCATTAAAGAAGCTGGTGTGTATTCACGCTGTCCACCGGGATATCCGGTATATCTCAAATAAATACGGTCGTTCCATTTATTTCCTGTAAGAACGACTTTGTCTGCATTGATGATAATTACATTATCACCACAATCAACATGCGGTGTAAAATTGGGTTTGTATTTGCCACGCAAAAGCTTCGCAACTTTTGAGCAGATACGTCCCAAAGATTGTCCGGTTGCATCTACTACAACCCATTCTTTGTTTACAGTTGCTCTGTTTGCAGAAATGGTCTTAAAACTTAAAGTATCCACTTTCTTTTAAAATTAATTTAATTAATAACTCAAAAAACAAGTTCTCAACGTCATTCTTGCTTCGGACACATGAAACAACAACTTGCTAAGAACTAAACTCTTAGTAAATTTGGATAATATTCGGCTTGCAAAGGTAGGGCTTTTCTTTTAAATACAAAACATTTACGCATCTTTTTCATTCTCAACGACAAGAGACTTTTACCGGAAGAAGTAGCCCAGTGAAAAAGTCAGGTTGTTATGGTAGACGGAAGATTCTTCCTTTATTTTGTCAATACGGCGGTCTAACGTTCCACATAATATATCTATCGAGAAGAATACGTTTTTATATTCCACACTAATTCCTCCGTTAACGCCGAGATCAAATTTCATACTCTTCTCAGCAGTAGGAGCAAGATTGTCTCCTAAATCGATAACATCCATTTTACCACCCAGATGAAAATCCGGTACTATCCCACCGAATACAGCCATTCTGACACCGGTTATCGGAATATTAAAAGCCACATTCAAATAGGTTTGTAATGAATAATAATTGCCTTTATATTTATAAGTGGGGATACCATCCAAATCATAATGGGAAGAGAAACTTCCCCCCTGATTGACAATAGCAGCCTGAGGGCGGAAAGAAAATCTCCTGTAAAAAGGAATATCGGCTAAAGCAGCTATACTATAACCTAAGCGTGATCCGGAATGATAATCCAGGTCTACCTTATGAGTCATGGAAGATCTGGCGAGACCTGCCCGGACACCAAAGTCAATCTGCGCCCTAGCGGGTGTTACCAATAAAGCGATCAATACTATTAACCCTATTTTCAGTGAGCCTTTAACCATTTACTATATATTAATAAACAAAGATAGCCACTCTGCATAAATACACAAACAGATCAACCATTTAATGAATCGTAATCATGTAATGATTCATTCGGAGAAGTTGGAAAAAAGATTAAACAATTAATCCTTTCAGACTGTTTTGTGTCTACGTATTTGTAATATATAATAAGAAAGAGGCATTAAAATGAAAAATTTAATATATTTATTTATTGCATTATTTGCAATAACATCTTGTGGATCGTACAAGAGTTTGAACTTAGGCCGCCTTACGACGGGTATGACAAAATTACAAGTTGAGAACATTGCAGGAGCGCCGAACCGCATTCTCGCTGTGAATGAAACAGATGATGGTTACCAGGAAGTGTTGGAATATAGTACTTCCGGAGGAGAGCTTTATGCTTTGGAATTCTGGAATGATTATCTGACGGGATACGAATATATCGACAGCGAAGTTAATTATGTTCCTGTAGCTGTTCCGCCACCCTATTATCCTGATTATGGCCATCCCATTGTAGTAATACCGGGACGCCCGAACAGGCCGCAGCCACCGGCAAATAATAACAGGCCGCCGGCAACCCGTCCACCGAGTGGAACAAGCAGGCCACCGGCAACCCGTCCGCCAAGCAGTGGTACTAGGCCTCCTCAGAATCCGGCTCCTTCCCGTCCGACAACGAAACCTGCACAAGGAAGTCGACCGGTAGGAACACCTCCTTCACGGAATACAGGATCATCAAGCAGCAGCAATACAGGGAGAAACAGCGGTACTCGCGAAAGTACAGCTCCGCAACGCTCTACGCGGGATGTAATATAAGGAAGTAAACTAAGCGGATGGGGGGAATGAGAGTAAATTTATTATAAGTAAGATTCTATTTCAATAATAACTTCTGTTCCATTTCCCGGTGAAGAATATATATTCATTTTTCCATTGTAGGCTGATATCCTGGCGCGTAAGTTTTCCAGTCCTGATCCCAAAGTGACTGTTCCCTGCTCAAAACCGATCCCATTATCCTGAACCGTAAGTGATAGTATGCTGTTATCGACGAGTAATTGAATATTTATTTGAGTTGCATTTGCGTGTTTTATCGCGTTGTTTACCAGTTCATATGCACAACGATAGATCAGGACTTCCAGATGACTATCCAGGCGCATATCTTCACCTATGTATTGAAAGTGAGCTCCGGGCACCGAACGGCAGAAATCTTCAATAGAAACTTTCAGTCCTGAATGCAATAACGATTCAGGCATCATATGATGCGCTATCTGGCGAAGTTCTACGATGCCCTGGTCGAGCATCTTTAAAGCTTTGGTGAAACGAATCGAATCAGGATTCGTTTCATCTGAAAAGCATTTCATATCATTCAGGTTCAATTTTACTACCGATAATATTCCTCCTAACCCGTCATGTAAGTCACGGCCTAACCGTGAACGTTCGGCTGTTTCTCCATCTAAAAGCGCCTGTGTAGTTATCAGTAACTTTTCCTGTTCAAATTGCATCATTTGCTGTTCTACAAGTTTTCGCTTCTGGATAATTAAGCGATGGCGGAACAAGAGTAAACCCAATGCCAATATGAGAATGGTTACACAGGCAAGACTTAACCATACGTAGAGGGCCCGCTCCTTTTCTAAAACCCCTATCCGCATTTCCTTTTTCTCCGTTTCATATTTAATCTCCATTTCCAATAAAGATTGATGGAGGCTTCTGCCGGATTTTTCTTTACTTAATTCTGTATTTTTATTTAGAAAAACCTCTGCTTTTTGAGTGTTTCCCAGGTAAATATTTGACAATGCTATATTGTATGCCAAATCAGGTGCAGAATTGAGATTGGTAGAGTCGAGAGACCAGGCACTTAATGCAGTTTCTTCACATTCTTTATAGCGTTCTTGCTTGAGATATATGGTTGATAAGGTACTCCAGGCATTTACAATTAATGTAGGATCTCCTGTTTCCTTGCCGATCGTTAATGCTTTATTTGCATACTCGATGGCTGTATCGTAATCTTTCCAATATAAATAAACTTTTGCCATTCCGTGAAGGCTTATACTTTCATTAAGACGATTATTTCCAATAATACTTGTTTTTAATGCTAGTTCCCTATATCTGAGAGCTTCATCATAATCACCCATATCCATGTATATAGCCCCCATGATATTATAAACCTGCGTCGTTATGAAATCAAAATTATTTGTTTCAGATATTTCAAGCGATCGTTTCGTATAATAAAGAGCCCGTTCTGTGTTCCCTATAATTTGATATATTTCTCCAATACAACCCAACGATCCAGCAACGCCCACTAAATCGCCCAGCTCTTCACAGTGATTCAATACGTTTACACAAGATTGGAGAGCCATTATATAATTACCCTCCCTGAAATAAACAAATGTATGCATTCTGTAGGCATGTACTTCCAGGGGTTTATCTTTTATCTCTTTTGCCAGTTCAAGCGATTTTTTATAATAATACAAAGCGCTGTCGAATCTGCCTTCTACGTTATGCATACTACCGATTTGCTGGTATAACGCACATTCTTTCTTATGATCATTCAGTTCTAATGCAAGAGGAAGCGCTTTACGAGCATATATCATAGTTTTGCCAATATCACTGACACAACACGCATTTGCGATATCTTCATAAATTACAAGCCTTTCATTGAGAGAAAGATCATGTGTTACCAATACATTCTCTAAAGAATCTACATAAGGATTTGTTTTTGCTGCGCTTAGAACGGCAGAAAAAGCAAACAGCCATAGAAATAATATCTTTTTCACAGCATAATAAGATTAGCTTTTAAAGATAATATTATTTTATAGATATGTGGCCTTTATCTTTTCGTGTCAAGTAATTCAATCTCAATAGTAACTTCCGTGCCATTTCCTGGAGAAGAATATACATTGATATTACCATTATACGTCGAGACCCTTGCACGAAGATTTTCAAGCCCTGAGCCTTTTGCTATTGATTCAGGTTCAAAACCGATCCCGTTATCCTGTACGGTTAGTGATATAATACTATTGTCTACTAGTAGCTGAACATTTATATGGGTAGCTTCAGCATACTTGATAGCATTATTCACTAATTCATAAACACAACGATAAATAAGGACTTCCAGATGGCTGTCCAATCGCACTTCCTCTCCGATATATTGGAATTGTGCTCCAGGCACTGAACGGCAAAAATCTTCGATTGAAACTCGTAAGCCGGAATGTAATAAAGATTCCGGCATCATGTGATGCGCTACCCGGCGAAGTTCGACAATTCCCTGGTCTAACATTTTCAAGGCTTTGGAAAAACGGATAGAATCGGGATTGTTTTCATCAGTAACCCTTTTCATATCTTTCAGGTTCAATTTTATCACCGATAATATACCGCCTAATCCGTCGTGTAAGTCACGAGCCAGACGTGAACGCTCAGCCGTTTCACCATCAAGTAAAGCCTGTGTTGTAGCAAGCAATTTTTCTTGTTCAAATTGCTTTACCTGATGTTCAATGAGCTTGTTTTTTTGAATGTTCAGGCGGTATCGGTATATTAACAACCCGAATACTAATAATAGAATTGCTACACAAGCAAAGCTAAGCCATAAATGTAACTCCCTTTGTTTTTCAAGGGCATTAATCCTTAATTCCTTTTTATCATTCTCATACTTAACTTCCATTTCCAGCAGTGTTTCTTGGAAACTTTTTTCCGTCTTTTGTTTATTTAGTTCGGCATTTTTCTTCAAAAAGGCGACTGCCTTTTCCTTGTTTCCTAAATATAAATTGGATAGAGTGATATTATAAGCCAAGTTAGGAGCTGTATCAATATTGGTTGAATCAATTTCCCAAGCCTTCAATGCGGCGGTTTCACTTTGTTTATAACGTTTCTGTTCCATGTAAATGGTTGATAACACTTGCCATGTTGTGACTAATATTGTAGGGTCTCCTACATCATCAGCCAATAACTGAGATCGATTTGCATAGTTTAAGGCTTTATCATAATTTCCCCTTTCAATCTCTACCTTAGCCATATTCTGATAACTTCTGCATTCAGTAAGTATATTTCCTCCCAAATAACTGGCATCAAGAGCCATATTATAACATTCCATGGCTTTATCCAAATCATCTTTATCCATATAAACTGAACCAAGCGTGTTATATATATGCATTTTTCCATAAACATGATTTAATTCGACAGCAAGTTTTTCGGCTCGTATTAAATAATGGAAAGCTCTATCCGTATTTCCCATAATTTGGTTTATTTCACCAATATTACTTAAAGCGGTCATTACCCCTTCTTCATCATTCAAATGTTCATATATTTTAAGCACTTTCATACAATTCTCCAAAGCAAGTGCATATTTACCCTGACGGAAATAGGTGAATGTCAACATTCTATAAGCCCTACCCTCCATAGCAAGGTCATTCGTTTCTAAGGCCAATTCATACGATTTATTATAATAATGAAGCGCACTGTCAAACTCTGCTTTTACATCATAACCCCCTCCGATATGCCTGTAAAAGGTTGCTTCCAACACCTGATTACCGGCTTTTATTGCCAATTCGAGGCCTTTTTCTCCATAATAGATCGTCTTCTCCAGATTGTTTGTACAATAATAAAGGCATAATGAATTATAAATATCTATTTGCTGATCAATGGTAAGTTCTTTTGTCTGTAATAGATTTTCGAGTGAATCAGGACTTGTTCGTAGTTGTCCATATATTGGGCTCGCTAAAAATAATACAAAATAGACAATTACTATCCTTTTCACTTCTTCTCAGATTAACTCCTTCAGAGTTTGTTATGTAAATCAAAGGTATAATCCATTTTCATAATATAATACCCCATAAATGGGAGTTTTAACATCTTGTTTCAGTTCATTACATTTATATCGAATCTTTCTTACACCTTCCACTATGCCATTATAATCCTTTCTGGAAAAGCTTTTCGGAGTGGAAGGTCTTCTTCCACCAATATTCTTTTGCTTCCATTTGATACCTGTTTATTTAATCAGGAAGCATCCGGATTTATATAATCAACGGCCTAATTTATTTGCATGTATGCAATTAGAAATGATGTACATTAATTGGATAAATGATGTACGTTGGTATAAAAATGATGTACGTCAATTGCAAATTACATGATTGGCTTGTCCTAAAATGGGTTGACAAAAAAAATCGGGGTGGAAGATGTAGTGTTAGCGTGGAAAAAGTACTTCCACGCTTTACCTTTTAATTATTAGATAGTTATATGCAAGAGTGGAAGGTGAAGGTTAATAACGGAAAAAGAGATTGATTGAACATTTAAAGATTTTGAATGAATAATGGAAGTTTTTTAACGTGGGAATTTATTCATTTGCATACCATGAAATCGATCTTTTTCAAAATAAATCATTAAATGAAAAAATTCTCTTAATTATTTTTTTTACTGACATGCATTTTGTGTTCATGCAATCAATCCGTAATAAATTTTTATCCTGAAAAGAAAAACGATCTTCGTGCACCGGCCTATCCGTTAATTACGATTGATCCCTATACAAGTGCCTGGTCATTCACAGACAATTTAAATGAAGATTTGATACGGCACTGGACTGGAAAAAAATTTCGGTTCATCCGACAAATGCGTAGTTGATAAATAAAAGTAAGCTGGTATCTCATAT
>DAMCDT010000013.1:16174-24600 GCA_032058265.1 Tannerellaceae bacterium | reverse complement strand
ACTTTATCTCCCGGGGATAATCGGGCAGGTTTCAGAATGGCAGGGTCTGATCTATCGGTTGTGCTTTGAGACATTAGTTTTGTGGGAATCAAAGAGGTTAGTGATAATCCCGCGCCGATATTAAAAAAGTTTCTTCTGTTCATATCCTCCAGGGCTTTTTATGAGTAGATTTGCAAATGTAACAGTTATATAGTCTTTATGAACAGAATGTTTGTTGTTTTCTTGATTCTCGTTTTCACCTTTTATATAAAGGCCGATGCTCAAACTACTCATAAGGTAAAAGCTGATTACCCTTATTTACTCTATCTTCCTGAAGCGTATTCAACAAGTAATGAAAACTTTCCCTTGCTCATTTACCTGGGTGGTGGTTCCCAAAGGGGAAACGACTTGAATAAACTGAAATCCTATGGAATCCCTTTTTACATTGAACAAGGGCATGAGTGTGATTTTATTATAGCTTCTCCCCAATGCCCAGATGATAAGTACTGGACATCAGAGAACTGGTTTGATTCGTTATATTCTAAATTAACTTCTACATACAGGATCGATACTACGCGAATATATGTTACCGGTATCAGTATTGGTGGGTTTGGAACCTGGCAGGTAGCGATGGATTATCCTGACAGGTTTGCGGCTATAGTTCCCTTATGCGGTGGAGTGAACGATAGTGATACAGCCAATATCTACCGCTTAAAACATCTTCCCATCTGGACATTTCATGGCACGGCGGATGATCTGATACGAATTGAGGAAACAGAGAGAGTGGTAAATAAACTGGAATCATACGGTAATATCAAATTTACCCGTTTACAAAACGAGGGACATGGTATTCAATACCTTTATGCAGATAATAAAATCTTTGATTGGCTTTTGCAACAACGGAAAAAGGATTATTCTGTCAAGGAATGAAAACGATCAATTATATATCATTTTTCGATAGTTTACTGTTTATCCCTATCGATCCATTCTTTTCTGAGCAGGGCATATATGATATCGTCCACCCATTCGCCCCGGAGGTGATAGCTTTCCTTGAAATGGGCTTCTTTGCGGAACTTTAATCGTTCGATCATGCGGATAGAGGAGATCTCTCTGTTTGTATATTTACCATATATCATGAAATGTGGTTTGTATTCAATTGGTCTTTTTATACTTCGCTATCCCGAATTTGTGTTATTTACTCCGTTTTTAATCTCACCACCGGATTCTGGATAGCGGCCTGATAGCTCTGCCAGAATACCGTGAAGAAAGAGAGCAGCAAACAGAATAGTCCCGCGCTGATGAATATCCACGGACTGAGTGGAATACGGTAGGAATAACCGGATAGCCATTCACGCATGATATGCCAGATAAGAGGGGTAACAATTATAAAGGCGATCACCACGTAATTAAGAAAATTAATTACTAACCGTCGGAGAACTTCCGGAATACTTGACCCGAAAACTTTCCTCACGGCAATCTCCCGCGAGCGTTGCTGGATAAAGTAGGTAGACATCGCCACTAATCCCAGGAAAGAAAGTAAAATAGCAATGGTGGAAAAGAGGACGACTATTTTGGATGTCCTGGTCTGTTGTGCAAACAGATCTCTTATAGATTGATCGACATATTTACCTGTGAATTCAAGTCCGGTCATGTTTTCATACACGTCTTTCACTTCCTTGAAAGCCACGACTGGATCGCCTTCCACTTCTACTGAAATGTTCCAGATATAATCTAAATCGGAGGCCTTTTTTATCTTCAACATAACCGGGCGCTTTTCAAAAGTGATATTTCTCACCTGAAAATTTTCAATGATCCCCGCGATGGGTGTTTCCCTTTCGTAGTACCTAAAGGTAGGAGAGTCTTCCGGTATTCCCAGTTCGTGAATAGCCTGCCGGCTCAGATAATATCCGTCTGTTCCTGCCACCTGATTCTCACGGATGATTTGAAGGCCATACATATTTACAAAGGCTGAATCTCCTATAAATTCCTGGAAACTGATATTTCTTCCTTCATAAGGCACCGTATGGTTATTACCCCCTTCGACGGGTGAGCCTGCTGAAAAAGCCGCCTGTTTTACCACAGCCAGTTTACTCAGTTCATTAGCAATCGTTTCTTTTATTTGTCTTCCGTCTAATTCTTCTACATTTATATTGATGATATTCGAGGTATTATAACCTAAAGGTGCATTGATTAAATGATTGGTTTGCGAAACCATTACGATGGAAGCCGTTATGAGAGCAATGGTTATGATATGCTGGAAAGTGATAAAGGCTTTGCTGAATACCATTTTCGTTTGTTTGCGGAAAGTTCCTTTCACCACTTCAACCGGTTTGGCATTTGATATTATTATGGCTGGCAGTAGGCCTGCCAATCCTCCGATCAGGAAAACGATGGCTAAGGATATCAAAACCGATTCAGGTACGATCATCCCAATCAGGCTGATACGTGTTTGCAACAGATTATTTACATAAGGTGTGGCAACTAAAGCAAGGAGTCCTCCGATGATAAAGGAAATAAGGCATATCAGGGATGATTCGAGCATCAGGCGGCTGAACAATTCGGAACGTGTTGAACCAAGCAGTTTGCGTGTAGCCATTTCCTTTGCCCTGAAACCGGTTTGCGCAACCGTCAGGTTAATATAATTAATAATAGCAAACACCAGGATAAGGATACCTATTGACATTAATATCAGTACAAACGTTTTATCTCCCTGATTAAAAAGAAACCCGTCGTGACCTTTTATTGGAGAAAAGTAAACATCTTTAATCGGAATAAAGGAAACTTCTGTATCGACTTCTCTTTGATATGTCCAAACGTTTTCCTTCAAATAAGCCAGCACATCCCCGGTTTTTGCCTGGATATTACTGCCCTCGTGGGTTAATATCAAGATAGGTGTACCCCCCATATTAGTATATCCTTCAGAGGCCAGGCCCGAATTAAAAAATTTCACATTCTCTATTCTGAGCAAAATATCCCCGTATGGAATAGTGGAGTTGTCGATATCTTTCATTACTCCGTTTACCATAACTTTAACCGAATCGCTCAATTGAAGCATTTGTCCCAACGGGTCTGTATCCGGAAAAGCTTTACGGGCAAATGTTTCGGATATTACGGCGTAATTATGTGCTGCCAGGGCATTTCCCCTGTCTCCTTCTTTCATCTCGAATGAGAACATATCGAAGAACGCCGACCCGGCAAAAAGTAAATCTGCGTTGTATTTATTATCTCCCTGCGATACCGGCATTTTTTTGTAAAAGTTTACCATTGGGCACACCTCCTTAATTTCTGGAAAATTGTCCTTTAGTTTATCGGCTAAGCGATAAGCCATACCCAACGTTTCCTGGTTAGCTATTACATACAACCTATCCTTATTTTCCTGGAAATTATCCGTAGAAAGCTCCCGTGTAGTATAAGCCGCTATCAGTATCACAAACATCAGCGAAACAGACAGGCCGAATATCTCGATAAAAGTGTAAAGCTTATTCTTTCCCAGAAATTTTAAATAAGATTTGAAATTGAATATGTTCTTCATAATTCACATAATTATATCCCTTTGATAATTAAATCAAAAAATATGCCATAGGTATAATATTCTGTATATCAAATGATAATGCGAAGGCTTCAAGAAAAATATGTCAAAATATTTGACAGAATTGTCTAATTATTATACACTCTTCTTTGTCTTCTTATTCTGCTAAACGAAGATTTGAAGAATAGCTCCTGAGCAAAAATAATTAGGACAGGAGCAAATAAATATAGGATAGGAGCAAATTTTTATGGAGTGAGAAGCAAGCCATTAAACCGTAAGCCCATACTTCCGGAAGATATCTTTAGCATGCGACAGGCGTTCAGTCGATAGCGGCTCCGTGCCTTTCAGCTTATAATCCAGGTTCAACTGCTCGTATTTATGGACACCCATTTGATGGTAAGGGAGAAGCTCCACTTTCTTAATGACGCTGAAACGGCTGAGGTATTGCGCGAGATTCTCCAGTTGCTCGTCATTATCGGTCAGGTTGGGGACAATTACGTGGCGGCCCCACGTATCGATATGATTGGCTTCTAAGTAATCGAGGAATTTCAGGCTATTGTCGCGTTTGACGCCCGCGAGGGTTTTGTGGAGGGCCGGATCTAACGTTTTGATGTCGAGCAGCACTAAGTCCGTAAAACGCAACGTTTCTTTCACTTTATCATTGAAAATATAGCCGGAAGTATCGAGGGCGGTGTGGATACCTTCCCGGCGGCAGATGGAAAAGAACTCCGTGAGGAATTCCGCCTGCAGCAAAGGCTCGCCACCTGTCACGGTCACTCCCCCTTTGGCGATATAGGTTTTATACTTCAGCACTTCCCTCATCAGCTCGGAGGCGGTCATCAGATAGCGTGAAGGATTCTTCGTATCCCATGTATCGGGATTGTGACAATACAGGCAGCGCAAGGGACATCCCTGCAGGAACACAACGAACCGTATGCCCGGCCCGTCGACCGTGCCGAAGCTCTCGAAAGAATGTATTCTTGCCTGCATTGTCAGGATACCCGTCTTTATAGCGAATGGTTGATCGTGCGGGAGATTACATCCAGTTGCTGCTCCCTTGTCAGCTTCACGAAGTTAACGGCATAGCCGGAAACGCGGATCGTAAGTTGCGGATACTTCTCCGGATGTTCCATTGCGTCGATCAACAGTTCCTTTTCAAAAACGTTTACATTCAGGTGCTGTCCGCCGTCCGGTGTGAAGTAACCATCCAGCAAACTCACTAAGTTATCTACCTGTACGGAGCGTTCTTTACCTAAAGTAGCAGGCGATACGCCGAATGTGTACGAGATACCGTCGTGCGCATGTTGGAAAGGCAGTTTGGCCACAGATGCCAAGGCAGCGATAGCGCCTTTGGTATCGCGTCCGTTCATCGGATTCGCTCCCGGTGCGAAAGGTGCTCCGGCAGGACGTCCGTCGGGAGTTGCGCCTGTTTTCTTACCATATACAACGTTCGATGTGATTGTCAGGATAGACTGTGTAGGGATCGCGTTCCGGTAGGTCTGGTGCTGGCGCAGGTAATCCATAAACTTCTCGGTGATCTCGATGGCTATTTCGTCGGTGTGGTCGTCGTTGTTACCGAACGGAACATATTCGCCTTCACGCTCGAAGTCAACTGCCAGCCCCCTTTCGTCGCGGATCACTTTTACTTTCGTGTCGCGGATGGCAGCCAATGAGTCGGCAACGATAGAAAGCCCGGCGATACCTGTCGCACGGATACGCTCCACATTTCCGTCATGCAAGGCCATTTCAAAGGCTTCATAAGCATATTTATCGTGCATATAATGGATCATTTTCAGGGCATTGACATAAACTTTCGCCAGCCAGCGCATCATCTGTTCGAATTTTACCATTACTTCGTCGAAATCGAGGTATTCGCTGCGGATGGGTTCGTAAATAGGAGAAACCTGCGCACCTGATTTCTCGTCGCGTCCGCCATTGATCGCGTAGAGCAAACATTTGGCAAGGTTCGCGCGTGCGCCGAATAACTGCATTTGTTTGCCGATAATCAGCGGAGATACGCAACAGGCGATCCCGTAATCGTCGCCATAGTCGGGACGCATCAGGTCGTCGTTCTCATATTGGAGTGCGGATGTGTCGATGGAAACTTTCGCACAATATCGCTTCCAGTTTTCCGGAGCATTATTGAACCACAGGATCGTCAGGTTCGGTTCAGGCGCAGGACCCAGGTTATAGAGGGTGTGCAGGTAGCGGTAAGCGTTTTTCGTCACCTGCGAACGTCCGTCAACGCCTTGACCGCCTAAAGACTCGGTCACCCACACAGGATCACCGGAGAATAACTCATTATATTCAGGGGTACGCAGGAAACGCACGATACGCAGCTTGATAATAAACTGGTCGATCAGCTCCTGCGCTTCTTTTTCCGTAAGCGTACCAGCCTGCATATCCCTTTCGATGTAAATATCGAGGAATGTCGCGGTACGTCCCAGCGACATAGCCGCGCCGTCCTGGTCTTTTACGGCTGCCAGGTATGCGAAATAAAGGAACTGAACCGCTTCACGCGCGTCTTTGGCAGGACGTGTCACGTCGAAACCGTAGCCGGCACACATACGTTCGAAAGCTTTGATCGCATTGATCTGGTCGGCTATCTCTTCGCGGCGCTGGATGATCTCTTCCGTTATTTCCTGGATATCCAGACGTTCCATGCATTGTTTTTTTTCATCCAGCAGGATCTTCGTTCCATATAAAGGAACACGGCGGTAGTCGCCGATGATGCGCCCGCGCCCGTAGGCATCCGGTAGCCCGGTGATAACCGCCGATTTGCGGACAGCGATCATTTCATCCGTATAAACAGAGAAAACACCCTCGTTGTGTGTCTTCCTGTATTTGGTAAATATCTCTTTTGTGTTCGGATCGAGTTCGTAGCCGTAAGCATTCAGCGCATTTTCAACCATACGCACTCCTCCGCGCGGAAAGATACCCCTTTTCAGCGGGGCATCCGTCTGTACGCCTACTATCACTTCATTTTCTTTGTCAATGTATCCGGGTCCGTATGTGTCAATTCCCTGCGGCTTTTTCGGCTCGGCATCGTACACGCCTTTCTGCCTTTCTACTTCGAACATCTGTGTTAACTTGTCCCAGACTTTCTTTGTCTTCTCCGTAGGGCCTTCAAGGAAGGATTCATCCCCGTCATAAGGTATGTAGTTGCGTTGGATGAAATCCCTTACATTGATCTCTCTTTTCCACACGTCTCCCTTAAACTGTTTCCAGCAATCATTTGTATAACTCATAACTAATCTTATTACCTATTAAAACTTACCACAAAGGTATGCCTTCTATCTATATAATACAAGAAGAGACCATACAGGGTTTATCCATACGGCAATAAAATACCTATATATAGGGATAATTTTAATCTTTTAAGTATAAATACCAATAGACGCATCCAACAAGGAAACCGCCTCCGACAAGATTGCCTAAAGTAGCAGGTATAAGGTTTTGAACGAGAAAGTCGGCCCACAGGATATCGGCGCCTGAATAAATGGCGGCTGGAATGAAAAACATATTGGCGATGGAATGTTCATACCCTAAAGTGACAAACAGCATAACGGGTATCCATATAGCGACGCATTTCCCCGAAATATCTTTGGCGGAATATCCCATCCACATACCTAGGCACACGAGCCAGTTCGCCCCGATTCCTTTGATGAATACCGTAATGAAATCCTGATTGACTTTTGCGGAAGAATAAGTATGCAAATAACCCTGCCAAGGTTCATACGAGAATAAACCAACTTTTGAAGACAATAAATAGGCTATGGTCTGGGCTCCCAAGAAATTGAAGATATAAGAAAGCACCAGTAGTTTAATGAAGCTTATGACCTTGATCCGTTTCTGTAATAGAGGGAGCGTAAATGCCGTACAGTCACTTGTAAACAAATCAGCGCCTGTTATAGATACCATAATAAGCCCCACTGGGAAAAGCGCTCCGGCAATAAATTTAACCAATCCCGGATTCTCGGCGCCCACACCCGGCATTCCTCCAGCAACCATCACTGATAATAATCCTCCGAAAGCGATAAAGGCTCCCCCCAGAATGGCAATAACAGCAAATTTAGATAAAGGTAATCTGCTTTTATAAACACCTGCCTCGGCAAATTCGACGGCGATTTCTTTTGGGGTAAGGTAGTTCATGGGAGTTATTATCAGAAAATCGTATCATCCTTATGAATAAATACGCAATCTGTAGAGACTTTTTCGTTGAAGTTAGTGAGTAATTTTAGTTTTCCGTCTGCGACATGGTAAGTATTATAACCCATACCGGCAAATAAGTCGAGGATATTTTGCTGGTTTTTGCCCCATACTTCTACCTGTACTTTGGGTTTAAAGCGTTCGATAATCTCTTTCAGGTTATTGAGAACGATATATTCAAAGCCTTCGATATCGCATTTGATATAATCCAGGCGTTCGAGGAAGCTGAAAAGTTCGGCCGGTATCTCCATGTCGCATTCAAAGCGATACTCCTGCGATTGTATATTGCCATCATCCTTAGGGTCGTATACGTGTGGCAATCCGGTATTTAAATAGCCTGTATGAGGGGAAGAAACGAGGAACACCTTTTTCTTTTCTGTCCCCAGGGCATAAGGGAACAAGGTAATATTGTTGTATTTTTTTGCTTCTTTATTAAATACCTTATTATATAGTTCGATGGGTTCAACGGCGTATACTTTTCCCTCCGGGCCTACCCATTTGGCAAACAATACCGAATAGTAACCTAGATTTGCACCTATATCGATAACTACATCCCCTTTTTTTATAAGATTCCTGGCAAAGTAATGGAACGAATAAATCGGATTTTTAGCTAACATATTATTACGAAACATAAAGAAAAAACTCTTCTGTAACAACCTGAGGTAATTTTCTTGTCCCAGTAACTTGTACAATAATCTTTTAATGAATT
>DAMCDT010000013.1:0-16164 GCA_032058265.1 Tannerellaceae bacterium | reverse complement strand
AATTTGTCCATTTCTGACAGGATTTATATGACAACCGTTTTATGAGTTTGCGGTCGCAAAACTAAGAAAAAACGTCTAAGAAAGAGGCCGAAATATAAAATATTTAATAAAATTGTGTTTCTCTGGTTATTAAGACTACCTTTGCGGCGAAATTGAGAAACTTCTTTAAAGAATCTTTGATTGATTAGTTATGGAGTGGGTTAATGAATTACTATGGGGGAGGGGAATAGGACATTCCATCCTAATTTTGTCTGTAGTTATAGCTGCAGGTATTCAACTGGGAAAAGTAAAGATATTCGGTGTCTCTTTGGGTGTAACTGTAGTTCTATTCGTAGGTATATTGCTCGGACATTTTGGCTTTCAGGTAAATGAAGAAATACTGCATTTCTTTAAAGAGTTCGGCTTAATCCTTTTTGTTTTTTCCGTGGGTATGCAGGTAGGTCCCGGCTTCTTTTCTTCTTTTAAGAAAGGAGGGATCTCATTAAACTTATTAGCATGCGGCATAGTATTGCTTGGAGCAACAATCACAATTATAATCCATTTTGTAACCGGAATACCTATATCAACAATGGTTGGGGTAATGTCCGGTGCAGTTACCAATACGCCGGGGTTAGGTGCTGCGCAGCAAGCCTATGCTGATCTATTCGGCAATACTGATCCGACTATTGCTTTAGGATATGCTGTGGCTTACCCGCTGGGTGTTGTCGGTATTATACTATCAATGTTATTTGTCAGGTATGTTTTCCGTATTAATCTTAAAAAGGAATCCGACCAGATAATTGAGGAAGAAGAAAAGCAAACACATGGAGCTACCCCTATTTCATTGGTTGTAAAGAACCCGGCAGTTTTCAATAAACGTATAGTGGATTTATCATCTTTGCTGGAACACCGCGAGTTTGTGATCTCCCGTATTTGGTATAGTGAAAATCAAAAGATTGAAATAGCAACAGGAGATTCCGTTCTGCATGAAAACGATAAGATATTT
Organism: Tannerellaceae bacterium; assembly: GCA_032058265.1. Classification (GTDB taxonomy): domain Bacteria; phylum Bacteroidota; class Bacteroidia; order Bacteroidales; family Tannerellaceae; genus DFXE01. Next base: position 15,179 of record DAMCDT010000013.1, on the reverse strand, counting down.
GTAATAACGACAGACCGAGATGCGGAAACAATCAAAACGTTTATCGGACTGGAGATACAAATGGACCGTAAGCAGTGGATTCCTGCCGATAGCCAGTTTGTAAGCCGCCGTATCGTTATAACAAAACCCGAATTGAACGGCAAGCGATTGGGAGATCTACAGTTACGCAAATTACATGGGATTAATATTACCCGTATTAACCGCTCGGGTGTTGATTTGGTGGCAACCCACCGGTTAAATTTGCAGGTGGGCGACCGACTGACAGTGGTAGGCAGTGAGCCTGCTGTGGCAAAAGTCGAGGAAATATTAGGAAACTCTATGAAACGGTTGAATGAACCGAATCTGATCACTATATTCTTTGGTATCGCATTGGGTATCTTATTGGGAAGTATACCGATTGCTTTCCCCGGAATCCCGCAACCGGTGAAATTGGGACTTGCGGGAGGACCATTAATAGTAGCTATCCTGATCAGCCGTTTTGGATATCATTATAAACTGATCACTTACACAACACAAAGTGCTAACTTAATGTTAAGGGAAGTAGGTATTGCCTTGTTCCTGGCATGTGTTGGATTAAGTGCCGGCGACGGATTTGTGGATACAATTATTAATAAAGGCGGTTTTGCCTGGATAGGCTACGGCTTTATTATTACAGCCGTTCCGCTTCTGATAATAGGTTGTATCGGACGTTATTTCTTTAAAATCAATTATTTTACGTTAATGGGTTTGATAGCCGGGAGTACTACCGATCCGCCTGCGTTGGCTTATGCAAATACTACGGCAGGGAATGATTCTCCGGCAGTAGGTTATGCTACGGTATATCCGATTACCATGTTCTTACGTGTATTGACGGCCCAATTGATGATATTACTATTTTATGCATAAACTAAAACGAATTTGAATTATGTTAGAGTTAGCAACACCCTCCCTTTTGTTTTCGGCGGTATCGCTTATCCTTTTGGCATATACCAACCGGTTTCTGTCTTATGCTTCCGTGATCCGTGCTTTGAAAGATAAACACGAGCAGACTCAAAGCCCTAAAGATGCGGCGCAGATAGATAATTTAAGGCGACGGCTTTTCCTGATCCGCGGTATGCAGATTCTGGGCGTATTAAGCCTGTTGTTCTGTGTCGTTTCCATGTTTTTCTTTTATATTTCATTTATCAATACGGCGGTATGGATATTTGGCATTGGATTGCTTCTGCTGGCAGCTTCCTTATGCTTATGTATATGGGAAATCAATATCTCAGTCAAAGCTTTAGATATTCATTTAGACGATATTGGCTCTAAATAGATGTTAAAACCATAATGTATTTTAAATTTTCCATTGAAATGTTTTGGAAGTTTATGCAGAAGGTCTATCTTTGCACTCGCATTTTGAGAAATGCATAAAAGAATAGTTAAGACATTATGGCCCATTCGTCTATCGGTTAGGACGCAAGATTTTCATTCTTGAAAGAGGGGTTCGATTCCCCTATGGGCTACAGCTCGATAGAAAAAAGAAATTTAATAAAATATAGATAGCTAAAATGGCAAATCACAAATCAGCTCTTAAAAGAATCAGACAGACAAACGCAAGACGTTTGCATAATAGATATTATGCGAAAACTGCGAGGAATGCTGTTAGAAAACTGCGTGCTACCGAAGAAAAAAAGGAAGCACAGGATTTGTATCCGAAAGTGTGCTCTATGTTAGACAAGCTGGCTAAGAAAAACGTTATTCACAAGAATAAAGCAGCCAACTTAAAGTCTAAGCTGGCAAAGCACGTGAATACACTTGCATAAGCAAAGAAGGTAAACTACTTCTACATAGTGAAGCCGGACTGATAAGCCCGGCTTTTTTATCATCATGGCCCATTCGTCTATCGGTTAGGACGCAAGATTTTCATTCTTGAAAGAGGGGTTCGATTCCCCTATGGGCTACTTGCTTCAAAGAGCGCTTGGTAATTATATTATCAGGTGCTCTTTGCATTTATCCCCGGTATGATTGAGTTAACAGATTTTGCTTGTTTTGTCTGAAATAAGTGACGTGCGTCACCTTTCCGAACCACGATCGTTACTTATAAAATAACGTACGCCATTTAACCAAAACAGGCCGTTATCTGTTATTCTATTTTCACAGGTTAAAACGCTGTTATTTGTATTATTTTTAGTATCTTTGTTAGGTTTTTGAAAACCCTGATAAAATTGGTTTTAAACAAGTTAAATAATATGAGTGAAGAGATTAAAAACACTAACGGAGCTTATTCGGCGGACAGTATCCAGGTACTTGAAGGATTAGAGGCGGTACGTAAAAGACCGGCCATGTATATCGGTGATATCAGCGAAAAAGGTTTGCATCATCTGGTATATGAAGTTGTTGACAACTCGATTGACGAAGCCCTTGCAGGATATTGTTCCAATATAGACGTTACAATAAACGATGATAATTCGATCATGGTGGTTGACGACGGACGTGGTATCCCTGTAGACTATCATGAAAAAGAAGGCAAATCTGCACTGGAAGTAGTTTTAACTGTTCTACATGCCGGAGGTAAATTTGATAAAGGAAGTTATAAAGTATCCGGAGGTTTACACGGGGTTGGGGTATCTTGTGTGAATGCATTGTCTACTCATTTGCGCGCTGAGGTTCGCAGGGATGGTAAAGTATATATGCAGGAATATTCCTGCGGACACGCGTTAAGCGAAATTACGGTTATCGGAGAGTCCGACTCAACCGGTACAACTATCATATTCAGACCCGACCCAAGTATCTTTACGGTAACAGAGTACCGTTATGATATCCTGGCTACCCGTTTACGCGAGCTTGCGTTCCTGAATGCCGGTGTAAAGCTGACATTGACGGATAAGCGTGTAACAAAAGAAGATGGTACATTCAAATCTGAAACATTCTTATCAGAAGAAGGTGTAAAAGAGTTTGTACGTTATGTAGACCGCGCGAAAGAAAAACTGATCCCGGACGTAATCCATATCGTTACTGAGAAGCATGGGATTCCAGTTGAAGTGGGAATGACTTATAACACCTCTTACAATGAAAGTGTATATTCGTATGTAAACGATATCAACACAATTGAAGGAGGTACCCATTTGGCCGGTTTCCGCCGTGGACTTACCCGTACGTTGAAGAAATACGCCGAAGATTCCAAGTTGTTGGAAAAGGCGAAAGTAGAGATACAAGGTGATGACTTCCGTGAGGGATTGACAGCCGTTATATCTATAAAGGTAGCTGAACCTCAGTTTGAAGGTCAGACCAAAACCAAGTTAGGCAATAGCGAAGTAACCGGAGCTGTCGACCAGGCTGTAGGCGAAGCCTTACGTTATTACTTGGAAGAACATCCGAAAGAAGCTAAGATCATTGTAGATAAAGTGATTTTGGCTGCGCAGGCACGTCAGGCTGCCCGTAAGGCGAGGGAATTGGTTCAACGTAAATCACCCATGAGTGGCGGTGGACTTCCGGGTAAACTGGCAGACTGTTCTTCCAAGATCGCTGAAGATTGCGAACTTTTCCTTGTCGAAGGAGATTCGGCAGGCGGTACGGCAAAACAAGGACGCGACCGTATGTTCCAGGCTATCCTTCCTCTTCGCGGTAAGATCCTGAACGTAGAGAAAGCAATGGAACATAAAATATTCGAGAGTGACGAAATCCAGAATATTTTCCGTGCTATGGGTGTAACGATCGGGACGGAAGAAGATCCGAAAGAGTTAAACCTGAGCAAGCTTCGTTATCATAAGATCATTATTATGACCGATGCCGACGTCGACGGAAGCCATATTGCAACGCTGATCCTTACATTCTTCTTCCGCAGAATGCGTGCATTGATAGATAATGGATATGTCTATCTGGCTACTCCTCCTTTGTATCTTTGCAAGAAAGGAAAGATCGAAGAATACTGCTGGACAGAACAACAACGCCAGGCATTTATCGACAAATACGGCGGTGGTAATGAATCGGCTATCCATACACAACGTTACAAAGGTTTGGGAGAAATGAACGATCACCAACTTTGGGATACAACCATGAACCCGGATAACCGTACATTGAAGCAAATCACGATCGATAGCGCTGCTGAAGCAGATCAGATCTTCTCTATGTTAATGGGTGAAGAAGTCGCTCCGCGCCGTGAGTTTATTGAAGAAAATGCAACTTATGCTAATATAGACGCTTAATATTGTCTTTATGAATATGAAGGTCCGTCTTCCTGATTTAGAAGCCCTGTTCAGGGAGGTTGATAACTTTAATCCCAGATGCGATAAGTCACAACCGCCCCGTATAGGAATCTCTGCCAACCGGAAAGACGGACTTTCTTGTATTGCAGAAACATACATACAATCAGTTCTGCAAGCCGGAGGAGCTCCTGTATTGATACCGGTTATTACTGATATAAAAGCTTTAACGGCTATCGTTTCAGAACTCGACGGTCTGGTAATGAGTGGTGGAGGAGACATCAATCCCCTTTATTTGCATGAAGAACCGATCCTTCAATTACAGGATGTCGATACATACCGTGATGAATATGACCTTATAATCCTACGACTGGCATTTAATTATCAGGTTCCGGTCATGGGTATTTGCCGGGGGCATCAAATCCTCAATGTAGCTTTCGGAGGTGGCGTTTATCAGGATATCCATTCGCAGAATGAAAACAAACTTTTAAAACATAGCCAGACTTTAGCCCGTGAGTTACCCTCGCATTCCGTTACTTTACTGGAAGGTCAAACGAAGTTACAAGCGATATTGAATCAACGAGAGGTGCTCGTGAACTCTTTCCATCATCAGGCCATTACCGAACCGGCTGCGGAGTTCATTCCTACGGCTATTGCTCCGGATGGTATTAATGAGGGAATGGAACATCCAGAATACCCGATCTTTAGTGTTCAATGGCATCCCGAAGCTATGGCGGCTAACGAAGACGAATTGATGCTAAAGTTATTCCGATACCATATTGAAGAAGCCCGTTACTTCAGCCAGGCAAAAGCTATCCATCAACGTATCCTTACGGTCGATTCACACGCGGATACTCCCATGATATTTCCCGGCTCTTTTAACTTAGGTATAAAAGAAGGAGGAAAAGTTAATCTTCCGTATATGGAAGAAGGACGGCTGGACGCAGTTTTTATGGTTGCTTATATTCCACAGGGAGAAAGAGACGACGAGTCTTTAAAGAAAGCAACTGCATATACCATTGAACGGTTGCAGCAAGTGAAGAAGCAAGAGGAAATAAATCCCGGCCGGATGGCTATAGCTTATACTCCCGGTGATCTGATCCGTTTGAAACATCAGGATAAGAAAGCCGTCTTTCTTGGAATTGAAAATGGGTATGCCATAGGAAAAGACCTTTCCAATCTTTCCTTATTTAAAGAGATGGGCATTTCCTATATCACCTTATGCCATAACGGAAGCAATCATATATGTGATTCCACCAGAGGCAAAGCAGAATGGAACGGATTAAGTCCCTTTGGTAAAGAAGTGGTAAAAGAAATGAACCGGTTGGGGATTATGGTTGATGTTTCCCATGCTTCTGAAAAGACTTTTTATGACGTACTAAAAGAGAGTAACGTGCCTGTTATTGCTTCTCATTCTTCTGTACGTGCCCTTTGTGACCATCCCCGCAACTTATCGGATGATCAAATAAAAGCATTAGCAGACAAAGGCGGCGTTATACAGGTTTGCCTGTATAAAGGATTTATTAATAAAGAAGAAGAGAAAGCGTCTTTAAGTGATGCCATTCGCCATATCAATCATATTGTACAGTTGGTAGGAGTCGACTATGTCGGTATCGGCTCTGACTTCGATGGTGATGGCGAACTGATCGGTTGCCGTGCCAGCAACGAACTGATTAATATAACCGTTTGCTTATTGAAAGAAGATTATTCAGAAGAAGATATCAGGAAAATATGGGGAGGTAACCTGTTACGGGTTTTATCTGACGTTCAGAAAGCTGCACAGTAGCAATTCAAAAGTTTTGTTTATACCACTCTTCAGCTATCTTATCCAATTCATTATACCAATCCTTGCCAAACTTACGGATAAGCGGTTCTTTCAGGAACTTATACAAAGGAAGTCCTTCTTTCCGGCCTAATACTTCTGCCGGTTTACATATTTTCCACCGATGATAATTTACTGCACGGAAGGTTTCATAACGTGAAATACGGATAGGATATAAATGGCAGGAAATAGGTTTTTGTATAGTGGTACGTCCTTCCCTGTAAGCTTTGTCAATGGCGCATTTACATACACCGGTTTCATCGTAACAGGTAAATACACAGTCTTTCCCGTCAACAATCGACACAACATCTTCTCCGTCCGTATCGATATAAGCTACTCCCTGCGTATTAATAACGGCTTGTGCTTCCGGCGAAAGATCGTCCCATACAACAGGTAAAACCTTTTTCAATTCAGTCATTTCACCTTTCTCTAAAGGAGCGCCCGATGCAGCTTCTACAAAACAGCAAGCCCCTTTACAAGCAGCAACATCACAGAGAAACTGACTTTCAATAACGTCAAGGCTTACCAGCGTATCACCAATGTGAATCATACTAATCCTTCGGATTAAATTGAAAGCTGAAAATTGAAAATGAAATAGCAACAAATCATTTTCAATTTTCAACTTTCAATTTTCAATTAATTAAGTTTTTGCCTTTCATTTCGGTTGGTTGGGGTAAGCCCATGATATGGAGTAGGGAAGGAGCCACATCTGCCAGGATACCATTTTCAACCTTGGCTTCTTTGTTAGTTGTAACATATACAAAAGGAACCGGATTTAATGAATGGGCTGTGTTTGGTGAACCGTCTTCATTCAGTGCATGGTCGGCATTTCCATGGTCTGCGATGATTATCACTTCGTAATCGTTAGCTTTGGCAGCTTCAACGGTATCGCGTAGGCATCCATCCACAGCTACTACTGCTTTTTCTATTGCAGCATACACGCCTGTATGGCCTACCATATCCCCATTGGCATAGTTGCAGACAATAAAATCGTATTTCTTTGTGTTGATTGCTTCTACCAGTTTATCTTTTACCTCGTAAGCGCTCATTTCCGGTTTCAGGTCGTAAGTGGCTACTTTAGGCGATGGAACCAGGATACGGTCTTCTGCTGCAAACGGTTCTTCACGTCCGCCGTTAAAGAAGAAAGTTACATGCGCGTATTTCTCTGTTTCAGCAATATGAAGTTGGGTTTTTCCCTGTTGAGACAGGTATTCTCCTAGTGTATTAGTAACATTGTCCTTATCAAACAAAATATATAATCCTTTGAAGTTAGCATCATAAGGAGTCATAGTGAAGTATTGAAGATTAGGTATTGTCTTCATTCCCACTTCCGGCATATCTTGTTGTGTTAATACGATTGTCAATTCTTTTGCACGGTCGTTACGGAAATTAAAGAAGATAACCACATCGCCTTCTTCAATAACTGCCACCGGTTTGCCATTCTCAACATGAACGATCGGTTTGATAAATTCGTCCGTAACGCCTTCAGTGTATGACTCTTTCATAGCAGCTACCATCGATTCCGCTTGCTTTCCTTTTCCTTCAACCAGCAAGTCATAAGCTTCTTTTACCCGTTCCCAACGCTTATCACGGTCCATTGCATAATAACGTCCGATAATAGAAGCGATCTTGCTGCCATTTGTTTTCAGATGATCTTCCAGTTGTTGGATAAAAACCGCACCGCTTTTCGGATCGGTGTCGCGGCCATCCATAAAACAATGCACATACGACTTCGTAACACCATATTCTTTAGATATATCAGTCAGTTTAAACAGATGCTCCATAGAGCTATGCACACCGCCATCTGATACCAAACCTAAGAAATGGATCTGTTTATTATTTTCTTTCGCGTAGGTGTAAGCACGTTTAATTTCCGGATTTTCAAGAATGGAATTATCACGGCAGGCAATATTAATCTTTACCAGATCCTGATAAACCACGCGTCCGGCACCGATATTAAGGTGGCCAACTTCAGAGTTTCCCATCTGTCCATCAGGTAAACCAACATTTTCACCCGAAGCCTGTAATTGTGAATTAGGATAATTTTTAAGAAGAGAGTCCCAATAAGGAGTAGGAGTATTGTAGATTACATCGTCCTTTCCTTTGTCACCGATTCCCCATCCGTCGCAGATAATTAATAGCGCTTTCTTGCTCATGATCATTTATTTTTTGTTTGTTCTTTTGTTCCTGTTAAAACAGGTGCAAAAGTAGTCAAAATATAGTGATCTATAAGCGAATGTGACGTTAAATATAGGCTAAACTTTATGTTTATACAAATTAGCCTTAGAACACCGATTAGCTACACTGAACAAATCAGATGTTAATCCATAATTGATCGCATTTTCTCTCTCTAATTCCAGTAGTTGCTTTTTTACATCCAAACCACCGGCAAAACCGGTAAGGGAACCGTTCGCTCCAATGACACGGTGACAGGGAATAAAGATAGCAATCGGATTCAAACTATTAGCACGGCCTACAGCCCTGCTGGCTTTAGGGCTACCGACAAGTTTGGCCTGTTCGCCGTAGGTGCGCGTTTCGCCATAAGGGATTTTCAGAAGGGCATCCCAGCAACTTCTTTCAAAATTGGTACCTTCCGCATGGAGTGGAAGATCGAATGTGATCCGTTTGCCATCCAGATATTCGGTAAGTTGCTCATAGGCTTTTCTCAAAAGTGGAGTTTCTTCACGTATGTATTCTTTGGGTATGTAAGCAGCATTGAAATAAAGTCCCGTAATCTTTTTTTTCGATACGGTGATTCCTATTTTCCCGATCTTCGTGTCGTAGACACATGCATTCGTTGCCATATAATTATTTTTGCAGGACTCAAATATAAGCTAATTTACTGGTAATTTATTATGATGGTCCTGCAAATTTCAAATAAACCCGGCCCGGTATTCCTCTATGCCAACTCAATCAAAACGTTTTGTATATCCGTGACAGTAAGGCAATGTTCCTTTTCTTGCATAATAATCCTGATGGTAATCTTCGGCTGGCCAGAAAGTAGTGGCAGGCGTCAGCTTAGTCGCAACCTTGTAGCCTTTGGATGCCAACTGACCGATCAGTTTTTCGGCGGTTTGTTTCTGTGCCGGAGTCGAATAAAATATTTCCGAACGATACTGCTCACCCACATCGGGGCCCTGCCGATTCACCTGCGTTGGATCGTGTATTTCGAAAAAACGTTTGGCAAGAGTCTCATAATCTGTTTTTGACGGGTCATAGGTAATTCTCACCGCTTCGGCATGTCCGGTTTTCTTATCGCATACTTCCTCATAAGTCGGTTTTTCTTTTGATCCGCCGATATACCCGGATTCCACACTTTTTACGCCGCTTATCTTTTGCATATAATATTCCACACCCCAGAAACAGCCTCCTGCAAAGATAGCCGTATCCATTTTAGCCTCTTTATCGGGAATAAATTCCATAGATACAGAATTCACACAATGCCGGGTGTTTTTAGAAGTAAATCCTTCTCCCAGGAAAACATGACCCAGATGGGCGCCGCAGTTAGCACATACAATTTCCGTACGCTGTCCGTCGGCATCAGGCACTCGTTTTACTGCTCCCTTAATTTCGTCATCAAAACTCGGCCATCCGCATCCCGATTCAAACTTAAAAGAAGAATGATAGAGCTGTTCGCCACATTGTTTACATATATAAGTACCCTTTTCGTTAAAATCGTAAAATTTACCCGTAAAAGGACGTTCTGTGCCTTTATGGAGAATGACCCTTTTTTCATCTTCAGTAAGATCCCTTGGAGTGTATCCATTATCATTTATTTGTGACATAGCTATAAATTTAATACATATTAAAACCAATAAATAAGTTCCTTTTCTCATAGTAAACAATCTCCTTTAATCTATAATATAACAAAGTTACGTAAATTATAGCTTATCCCCTTAGCTTGTCTTACTAACGAACATTAAATATTCTTAGTGAATACTTTTACCTAAAGGTATTCCATGCAAAATTAATTCAGGTAACTTTCATTATACACCCTGTTTGCTAAAGCTTCTATTTACGAAATACTCAAAATACCTGCAGGTGTTTTCTACATCGTAAAAATAGTGTGTATCCTTATATTTCATTAATTCATTGAAATATTTCCTTTCAGATATGTAGGGATCTTTTAAGGGGCTATAGGTATAGCCTTTTATATTATTATCATAATATTCTTCTTGCTCACATTTAGATAAGGCAAAGATTATGCGTGCTTTCAACTCGTCGTCTTTCGCTTGTGTATAAGCTTTCTCTAAATAACGGAAAGATTCGGAAACTACGTTCTTATAATAATAATTATAATTCTTAAAATAGATCCTTTTAAAGATATCCGGTTCTTCCATGTTACTATACTTATAAGACGTAAAACTATTATCACTGTCAAATCGTAATAGTTCGCGGTAATGCCCGGTACGGGTAGTATTGTAATAGAAATTACCTAAGAGGTAATTGGCTTTGGCTGCCCTTTGATTTTTCTTTTTACCTGCCTTCTGTAATTTTATAAGGGCTTCCGTCAGTTGCAGGTAATCCATCTGAGGATAAATATATTTAAACTCATCGATATATTCCTTCTTCATCAGATATTCCTCGTCACACATAAAACATTCGGCAATATTCGCACCGAATATACCATAGTTGATATCAGGTTGCAGTTCTTCCGGGTTTATCCGGCGAAAGGACGAACGGGCTTTTTTAAAGTCTCCTTCCGTAAGATAGACGATGCCCCATAAATAACCGAAATAACTATCCAGTTGCTTTAGATTACGTATGTCGGGGATAGTCAGCTTTCCGGCAATATATTTTTCAAAGTCGTTCTTATTTTGTTTTTTATGGAAAGCTTCCAGTTGTTTAAGTAATTCAGGTTGGGGATTATCCTCAATGGTTTCTAACGTATTGTTCATCAGGAAAGACTTGGCATAATCTTTTTGCAGGAAATACCGGTTGGCCAGTACGTCTATTGCAAAATGATGCGTACTGTAAGTATTATAATCTTCCGGTGATAAATAATAAGGGTCCTCTGTTTCAAGTTTGAAAACATCTGCATATTTGGCATATAAGGTTGTTTCAATGGATGAAGTGATTTCTTGCGGCTCACAAATATCAATATAAAGGGCAAGATTCTCTTTTTGGTGAATATATATATCGCTCGACGTATTTATTTTCACCAGGTATTCACGTGCGGAAGTAAAATCTTGTTTCAGGAAATAAAGATATGATAGCGATATCTGCCAGAAATCCGTTTCTTTTAATTCCGGGTGATCTAAAACTTTCAGGGCACACGAAATAGCTTCATCCACGAATCCTTCAGATTTGATTAACGGATACCGTTCGTTCTCCGGTTGAGGGTCTGACCAATAATATATAGGAATATTCGTACGCTCAATGATATTGACTGTCCGGGCCATTAATACTTTTGCCTGAATTGCGTCGGGTGAAACAGCCGTAATCTTTTCAATTTCATTAAGCGGATTATTAAAACTATTATAACCCAGCAGCAGGTAAGCGTTGTTACGTTCGTCGTCGTTTTTGCACAATGACAGCAAATGGTCCCAATCGGGATTTCCGGATAATTGGATGGATTGTACGGCCGTTATCTTTAAATCCCTTGAATAAACGAATACTTGCAGGAAATTATAGTTTCCTTCGCCTGATTCTCCCAATCCCAGCTGTGCTCCGGCCTTTTGGCTCAAGGCGTGGTAATACATTGCGGGACGGTAATCCAGAGGTTCAACATACGTATCGAAGAAGTCAATGGCTTCCTGGTATTTCCTGTAATAATGAGCAAAACGGACTAATTGATACCCCCACCTTAGTTTAATGTCCTTATCCCGTGCCGAATGCCAGGTATTTATCATCCCGGCTGTAGCATCATCATAGTTGAGATCTTTTACTGTTTTTGGTGGACTGTAATACCAACCGTCTTCATTGGGAATGATATACATATAAGGTTCCATTATCTTGGCACGGCGCAGATATAAGATCGCATCTTTGTAATATTCGGCAAATTCTTTGGTGATGAAGCTAAGTCGTTCATCTGTTGGCTCTCCTTTGACTGCATTTTCGATATCTTCCCTTTTTGATTTGAAAACCAGGTAATAGGCATCATCATAACTTATCTTAAGATATTCCTGCCATTGCTGTATGTTTTCATTGGGAAAAACGGAATTATCCGAAGCATAAAAACCCAAACTGGAAGTAAACAGGAAAGGTTTGTAAACAGGATCGTCAATAATTTCCTGCATAAACAGATTATAATATTCATGATCGGGATCATAATGGGGCCCGCATGCCCGGGAACAATAATTGACTGCTGTTATAATGATCAGTATGTATACTATTTTATTCATGACAGTATTGTTTATGCTATTTCAATTCTTCAAATGTAAATCGTTCCAGGAAGGGCTTATCCAGATGATAATAAACAACGGAATAATCCTTTTTAAGTTTGGAAGCCATATACTCTTTCGCTTCTTTTAATAAAGCCGGAGTGATACTTTCTATTTTGATAGTAAAGCCTTTGTTTATGTATAATCCTTTGAAAAAGGTGTCTTTCAGTACTTCAAATTTGTTATTGCCTAGCGCTTTGAATTCAGGTGTTTGCAAGTCTTTATTCGTTAATCCGTTTATAAGCTTTATATAACCTATATGATTGGTTATAATTCCCCAGGAAAAGAGAGGCAGTGCAATATCCATCTGCAAAGGATAGGAAGCGATATTGCTCGTATAATCTTTCAATAACGCCATATCCAATATTGAATTCTTACCGGATAGGTCTGTAGGATCAGAGGTGGCATAGCACATCAGATAGGCTTTCTTTACAGGAGGTATTCCCGTTTGTTCTTTGAATTTTACCTGATGCAAGCGAAGGGTGCAGGTTATCTCCCTTCCGGATATCTCTTTCAAAAGAGAGAGAAATGTGAAGTATCTTTCTCTGGTACTTTCTGTCCAGTCGCAATCGATTTGTATTTCGGGGGAAGGGTTGATGGATAGTTTTTCTTCAATTTCCTTCGTCAGCCTGTTGATGTTTTGAGCAATATCTCGGAGACTTTCATCATTTAATCCGGTAAAAGTCCGGTTGGTTATAAATATAACAGGGATATATTGTGCGGAGATAACGCTATTATCAAACGGTTTGATGATCCCTTTCGGAGCGATTTCTCCATTTTCTTTATCTATATCAAAGAAACGGATATATAATTTGTCTGCATCCAGTCTGGTGAAATATGCTTTCTCAGTTTCCTCAATGGCAACATTCGCTTTCCAGTAATAGAAAGTAACCGGATGTTCCGTTATCCTCCCACAGCCGTTAGGAGCAAATATAAATAGCAGAAATATGGCATAAAGCAGATGTTTGTTCATAATCCGTGTAGTATCTTCATGAAAAAGCGAATTTCATCATTTATGTCTGATAAAGCAAAAATATGAAGCTTTATATTCAACTACCATTGATTATCTTTGTATAGCAATATGACAAAACAAATACATGACAAAGAATTAGGACTCATTCTACTCCGAATCAATCCCAGGGCAAAGCACTACACCCTAAAAATAATCGATGGTGGCGTTGTTGCCATAATGCCTGTAAACGGGAATGAGAGCAAAATGCTTGCTTTTATTGAAAGCCAACGAACGAAGCTGCGTATGGCACTTGAAAAGCATATATCCCGCAATCCCCTCCTGGATGATACGACGGAGATGCAAACGAATACGTTCAAACTACACATCTTCCGTACAGACCGCGATAACTTTTATATGAGGCTTAATAAGGGGATTTTGCATATAGCCTGTCCTGATAAAACTGATTTTTCCAGGGAACAGGTACAAAAGCTTTTAAAGTCATCTATTGAGAAAGCGCTCAGGCACGAAGCAAAACGGATATTGCCCGAACGTCTTCAAATATTAGCTAAACAACATGGTTTCAAATATTCATCGGTAAAGATACATAACAGCAAAAGCCGGTGGGGAAGTTGCAGCTCAAAAGGCAATATCAACCTGTCGCTTTCATTGATGTTAGTCCCTGACCATTTGATTGATTATGTATTGCTTCATGAGTTATGCCATACAGTAGAAATGAACCATAGCGAACGGTTCTGGAAATTATTGAACGGGGTTACCGGTAATAAGGCATTAGCCCTGCGAAAAGAGCTAAAAGGATATAAGGTGTTGTAGAATATTTACTTACTTTTGCGTTTCAAAAGAAATCTCAACATGGGAAAACAATTTAAAAGAACATTGATCACGACCGCGCTACCGTATGCGAACGGTCCGGTACATATCGGACATTTGGCTGGAGTATATGTTCCTGCCGATATTTATGCCCGTTACCTGCGGCTGAAAGGGGAAGAAGTATTAATGATCGGCGGATCGGACGAACATGGAGTGCCTATTACTATCCGTGCGAAGAAAGAGGGAGTTACCCCGCAGGACGTTGTTGATCGTTTTCATTATATCATAAAAAAATCGTTTGAGGATTTTGGGATAACATTCGATATCTATTCCCGCACTACTTCCAAAACGCATTATGAAATGGCGTCAGAGTTTTTCCGTATCCTTTATGATAAGGGAGAATTTATTGAAAAAACATCTGAACAGTATTACGATGAAGAGGCAAAGCAATTCCTTGCTGATCGCTATATTACCGGAACCTGTCCGCATTGCGGCAATGAGAATGCTTACGGCGACCAATGTGAGTCTTGCGGCACGTCACTTAACCCGACAGACCTGATCAATCCGAAATCAACTATTAGCGGCAGTGTGCCGGTAATGAGGGAAACCAAACATTGGTACCTGCCATTGGATAAACACGAACCGTTCCTGCGTAAATGGATACTGGAAGACCATAAGGAATGGAAGTCTAATGTGTACGGACAATGCAAAAGCTGGCTCGATATGGGGCTTCAGCCCCGTGCGGTAAGCCGCGACCTGGATTGGGGAATCCCCGTTCCTGTGGAAGGTGCGGAAGGTAAAGTATTATACGTATGGTTTGATGCGCCGATCGGTTATATTTCCAATACAAAAGAACTTCGTCCGGATGATTGGGAAACGTGGTGGAAAGATCCTGAAACCAAAATGCTGCACTTTATCGGTAAAGATAATATCGTATTCCATTGCATTGTATTTCCTTCTATGCTGAAAGCCGATGGTACCTATAATTTACCGGAGAATGTTCCTGCAAATGAATTCCTGAATTTAGAAGG
>DAMCDT010000012.1:0-24865 GCA_032058265.1 Tannerellaceae bacterium | reverse complement strand
CTGCGAAAGTAATCAATAATAGCGTTAGTTATCCTTCAAATTATATCACCTTAAACAGGGGACGAAAAGATGGAGTCTCACCTGACATGGGTGTCGTTTCAGAGACGGGTGTGGTAGGAATTATATCTACAGTTTCCGATCATTATTCGGTGGTTATTCCTTTGCTTAATCCTAAATTTCGTTTGAGTTGTAAGGTTTTGGGAAGTAGCTATTTTGGCTCGATGAGCTGGAACGGACGGAGTACCCGGTACGCGAATCTGGACGAACTTCCCCGCCATGTTGAATTTAATGTGGGCGATACGATTGTCACCAGTGGTTATTCTGCTGTCTTTCCGGAAGGTTTGATGGTAGGACATGTTTCGTCTTTCGAGAAACAGCATGATGATAACTTTTATTCATTACAGGTCGAGTTGGCAACAGATTTTCACCGGTTAAGTAATGTGATGATCATAAAAAACTTTAATCAGGCAGAACAGAAAGAAGTAGAAAAGGAGGCAAGAGGTAATGATTAATACGATTAGAGGCTTAATCTATTTTGTGGTGTTGGTGTTGATTCAGGTTCTGATTCTGAACAATATTCACTTTCTACGGCTAGTTACACCTTTTTTGTATTTATACTTTCTGGTCAAGATGCCTATCGGCTATTCTTCCTCCAAAGTGACCTTTTTATCATTCCTGATTGGTCTTGTAATTGATATTTTTTCAAATACACCAGGAATGCACGCCGCAGCGGCCACACTTGCTGGTTTTTCCCGGCAGTATATATTAAAATTGGTGGCGGGAGAAGAGCTACCGGATACAACTTATCCTTCTTATAAAACATTCGGTTTCGGGGGATTTCTACGATTTGTTCTATTTATCGTTATACTGCATCATGTTACTTTATTCCTTCTGGAGTCTATAACGTTATTTGATCCTTTGTTTTTGTTTATACGGATTATCGGGAGTGTGATTATTACAACGCTTCTTATATGTATTGTTGAAGCCTTCAATATTGAATCCCAAAGAAATGGAGAATAATCACAAATATACTTTTGATAACAGAAAATACGTATTTGGCGCATCTGTCATTCTGATTGTCCTTGTCTTTATAATACGCTTATTCTATTTACAGGTTATTGATAATGATTATAAAATATGGGCGGATAGTAATGCCTTTCTAAAAAAGACACTTTATCCCTCACGTGGTATGATCTATGACCGTAACGATAAATTGCTGGTATTTAATCAACCTGCATACGACGTAATGATTATCATGCGTGAAGTGCAGCCTTTCGACACTTTAGATTTTTGTAATACGGTTAATATTACAAAAGAGCAGTTTATCAAGCGCATTGAAGATATAAAGAACAGGCGTTTGAATCCCGGTTATTCTTCTTACGTACCCCAGGTATTTATAAATCAATTATCAGCACAGGATTACGGCGTATTACAGGAAAAGTTATATAAATTTCCTGGCTTTTATATACAAAACCGTACAATTCGTGAATATGAATATCCGAATGCTGCCCATGTATTAGGTAATATTGGTGAAGTAGATAAACGGGATATAGAGAGGGATGATTATTATGTGCAAGGTGACTATTCTGGCCGTTCCGGTGTAGAGCGTTCTTACGAAGAAATATTACGGGGTAAAAAAGGCGTAGAGATATTGTTACGTGACGCCCATGGCAGAATAAAAGGTCGATACGAAAACGGTTTGCATGATGTAGCCCCTATTTCTGGGAAGAGCATAAACTTATCTCTCGATATGGAGTTGCAAGCCTATGGTGAAAAGCTTATGCAAAATAAGCTTGGTAGCATCGTGATGATCGAACCTTCAACCGGCGAAGTCTTGTGCATGGTCTCAGCGCCAACCTTCGATCCGAATATGCTGGTCGGCAGACAGCGTGGAAAGAACCATGCCTTATTGGAAAAAGATCCCTTAAAGCCTTTGTTTGATCGTACGATGATGGCGGCGTATCCTCCGGGTTCTACTTTTAAACCGGCGATGGGACTTATCTTTTTACAAGAAGGAGTTATTACTCCACAGACCATGTATTCCTGTGGATACGGTTATCCTGTTTTGGGGGGCAAGCCGGCGTGTCATGCGCATTATTCACCTGTTAATTTAGTTCCGGCCATAGCCACATCCTGTAATGCCTTTTTTTGTTGGGGATTACGTGATATGATCGATAGCAGGAAACGTTATTCTACCGTACAAGCCGGATTTGATATATGGAAAGACCACATGGTAAGTATGGGCTATGGATATCCGTTGGGTATTGATCTGCCCGGTGAGAAGGCTGGATATATTCCCAATAGTAAGGTTTATGATAAGGTATATCATGGACGCTGGTCTTCAAGTACGATCATCTCAATTGCTATTGGTCAGGGTGAGATATTAGCAACACCCCTTCAGATATGTAATATGTCGGCATTGATCGCTAACCGGGGTTACTTTTATACGCCACATTTAGTGAAGAAAATACAGGATGATATTCCTTTAGACTCAAAATATACAGCAAAGAGATTTACTACGATTGATACCGAGTGGTATGATTACCTGGCGGAAGGTATGAGAAATGCGGTAACCGGAGGAACATGCCGCAGGGTAGCTTTGCCTGATATAGAAGTATGCGGTAAAACAGGAACGTCGCAGAATCCACATGGTAAAGACCATTCCATATTTATGGGCTTTGCTCCGTATAAAAACCCTAAAGTAGCTATTTCCGTTTTTGTCGAAAATGCAGGGTTTGGAGCTACCTACGCTGTTCCTATTGCCAAACTCATGCTTCAAAAGTATTTAAAAGGAGAGATAGATGCCAGTGATAAATACCTGGAAGAATACATTTTGAACGCCGTAATATTACCTAAAAATGCCAGCTTATAATAAAACAAATATATGGCGGTCTGTTGATTGGGTTACGATCTTATTATATCTAGTAATGGTCATTGCCGGATGGTTTAGTATTTGTGGCGCCAGTTATGAATATGATTATGCCGGTCTGTTTGATCCGTCAGGACGTCCGGGTTCCCAGCTTGTTTGGATCGGACTATCCTTTTTACTGATCTTTATCATAATGATGCTGGATACTAATTTCTACAATGTCTTTTCTTATCTGATATATGGGTTTATAATACTTCTGTTAATTGCTACAATCTTTTTGGCACCCGATATTAAAGGTTCCCGTTCATGGCTTGTACTAGGTCCTCTACGTATACAACCGGCCGAGTTTGCCAAGTTTGCAACTGCCTTGGCTTTGGCTAAATATATGAGCTCTTATGGCTTTAAACTTTCGACAGTGAAGAACTATGCCGTTGTATTATGGATCATCCTGATACCAATGGCTTGTATCTTATTGCAGAAAGAAACAGGGTCAGCGTTAGTTTATTTGGCATTTTTCCTGGTTTTATACCGTGAAGGTATGTCCGGTTATGTATTACTTGCGGGAATATGTGCGGTAGCATTCTTTGTATTGAGTATGAAATACTCGGATGTTATGTTTGGTATCACGCCATTGGGAGAGTTTATAGTTTTGTGTATAACCCAGCTAATAACCATTGTTTTAGTGGGGATTGTACAAAAAGATCAAATACCTATTAAAATAGTTTCGGGTTTAACGGTTGGGCTGTTTGTGATTGCCTATATTGTTTCGTTATTTACTCCAGTAAATTTTGTTTGGGTCGCTATCGGATTAATTGCTATTACTTGTTGTTACCTTATTTTTATTTCATTTAAAAACTGGGTGTGGCGGTATTTTCTTGTCATTCTTTTTGCATTAGCATCGGTTGCTTTTCTGTTTTCAGTGGATTATGTATTTGATGAAATACTGGAGCCTCACCAACAAATGCGCATTAAAGTGTCATTAGGTTTGGAAGATGATCCCAGCGGCGCCGGTTACAATGTGAATCAATCGAAAATAGCTATTGGTTCCGGAGGATTAACAGGAAAAGGATTTCTTAATGGAACACAGACAAAACTTAAATATGTACCGGAACAGGATACGGATTTTATTTTCTGTACAGTAGGTGAGGAGCAAGGTTTCATTGGAGCGTCCCTCGTACTGATCCTATTTGCAGTTTTTATAATCCGGTTGATTATTCTGGCTGAAAGACAGAAAAACACATTCGGGCGAGTCTATGGATATAGTGTTGCCTCTATCTTTTTCTTCCATTTAGTAATTAATATAGGAATGGTGATCGGACTAACGCCCGTTATTGGTATACCCTTGCCGTTTTTTAGCTATGGAGGTTCCGCTCTATGGGGCTTTACCATTTTATTGTTTATCTTTCTCCGGCTAGATGCTTCCAGAAAAGAAAGATAATAATCATTTTACTTTTTCAATAAATAAACCGATATCCTGAATCCCCCGGAGGGTATCGTTCCTCATCCCCTGCCTGAAACTGAAAGTATATTGTCCTGCGTCCCGGAATTTATAGTTTGTCTTTAGAGGAAATCGTGTTTGGAATAAGGAGATACCCTTTCCATTCCATTTACCAAAATCGTCCGCCAGCATACATTCCATTGTATCATGTAAAATAGGGCCGATAGGCTGTTCAATATTATAGAATATCCAGAGATTTTGATAAGGATACAGGTTATTGTTCCTTACATCGAAATGAATATTGTATGGGATGGAAGCATCTTCAATATAAAAGGTAAAGTAATATTCTTTATCCTTTTCCCATGTAATATCTTCAATAGATTGGTATTGATGGTATATTGCATGATCCGAACAGGATATGAGCAGAAATCCGATAAGCAAAAGCAGAAAGTATTTAATCTTTTTGTTTTGTTTTAGAAGGTACCTTTCCATTAGCTATTTTACTATCGATATTGCTTTTGGGTTTTTGAACACTGCTTTCTCCACTATTATTGGAAGGACGTTTCTTTTTCTTCTTCTTTTTCTTAGGATTTGAAGAGTCAAAACGGGTAAGGCTA
This sequence comes from Tannerellaceae bacterium, assembly GCA_032058265.1. Taxonomy (GTDB): domain Bacteria; phylum Bacteroidota; class Bacteroidia; order Bacteroidales; family Tannerellaceae; genus DFXE01. Next base: position 19,941 of record DAMCDT010000012.1, on the reverse strand, counting down.
TCCTGTCCTAGTATATCGTGTGAGTCCCGTTTAACGGGTTGAGGCTTTTCATCGGCTTCAAGGGAAATAGGTTTTATCCCTTTCTTGTTCATATTGATGATATCGAAGGCACGTTGAGCGGAGATCGTAACCAAGTTAGCCGCAAATACTTTATCCGTCGAATACGTTATTTCACGTTTGAATATTTCTGTCTTAAAGTGATAATAGGAATTATCTTTTGCTTCCAGGACAACCTCACGTGAAGGCATTCGCTTCAAGGCTTCTACATAAGTATCGACCTCGTAATTGATACAACATTTCAGTTTTGCACATTGTCCTGCCAACTTCTGCGGATTCATTGAAATATCCTGATAACGTGCTGCTCCGGTGGCCACCGAAACAAAACTGGTCATCCAACTGGAGCAACATAGTTCCCTGCCACAAGGGCCGATTCCGCCAATACGTCCGGCTTCCTGTCGCGCACCGATCTGTTTCATCTCGATACGCACACGGAAATTTTCCGCAAGGACTTTTATCAGTTGACGGAAGTCAACCCGTTCGTCAGCTATGTAATAAAAAATAGCTTTGTTACCATCTCCCTGGTATTCAACATCCCCTATCTTCATATCTAAGCCTAAGTCAGCGGCTATTTGGCGTGAACGGATCATGGTTGCATGCTCTTTCGCTTTTGCTTCTTCGTACTTCTCCAGATCGGTTGGTTTAGCCTTCCGGTAAACCCGTTTGACCTCAACACCTTCCGTCCGGGTGTTATTTTTTTTCATTTGTAGGAGCACCAGTTTACCTGTTAGTGTAACTGTGCCGATATCATGTCCGGGGCTGGACTCGACAGCTACGACATCCCCTTTTTCCAACGGGATTTTCGAACTGTTTAAATAATATCCTTTCCTCGTATTCTTAAATTGAACTTCTACATAATCCGTTGCATTCTCTGCATCAGGTATATCACAAAGCCAATCGTATGTATTTAGTTTATTATCTTGTTTCTTGCTGCATCCTTTTTTCCCCATGCAGCAACTTCCATTATTTAATTTGAAACCCATTTCAAATAGATTAGAATTGTATGCTGATTATTACAATCTTACAAAAGTAGATAATTATTCTCAGATGGCAGCAAAAGAATAAAAAAAAACCGCCCCTTCTCAGGAACGGTTTTACTTATAAAAGTTAGTATGTAAAGTTATTAAGAAATCAAATTGTGATTTTTGAATATCTTCCGGATGGTATCCAACGCATAATCCAGTTGTTCCTGTGTATGTGTTGCCATCAACGAGAAACGAATCAGTGTGTCTTGCGGAGCAACGGCAGGTGATACAACGGGATTAACGAATATACCGGCATCAAATAGTTCGCGTACTATTAGGAATGTCATGTCATTGTCACGAATAAATAATGGAATGATAGGAGTGGAAGTATGCCCTATCTCGCATCCCATATTACGGAAACCATCCAATGCATAATTGGTAAGCTCCCATAAATGCGCTATACGTTCCGGTTCATTAAGCATTATATCAAGTGCGGCGTTGGCTGCTGCTGTTGCGGCAGGCGTATTACTTGCACTGAATATATAGGAACGTGAATTATGACGAAGGTAGTTAATTGTATCTTTATCAGAGGAAATAAATCCACCGATCGAAGCGAACGACTTGCTGAATGTTCCCATAATTAAATCGACATCATTCGATACGCCAAAATGATCACACGTACCACGTCCTTGTTTTCCCAATACGCCGATACCATGTGCTTCGTCTACCATGATGCTTGCATTGTACTTTTTGCTTAAAGCAACTATTTCAGGAAGGTTGGCTATGTCGCCTTCCATACTGAATACACCATCGATAACGATCAGTTTTATTTTATCGGGATCACATTTTTGAAGTTGCTTTTCCAGCGACTCCATATCATTATGTTTAAATTTCAGTTTAGTAGAATATGATAGGCGGTGCCCTTCGATGATGGAAGCATGGTCTAACTCGTCCCAAAGTATATAATCTTCACGACCGGTCAGGCACGATACAACTCCCAGATTTACCTGAAAACCCGTAGAATAGATAATAGCATCTTCTTTTCCGACAAAGTCAGCCAATCGTTTTTCAAGTTCTACGTGGATATCTAATGTTCCGTTAAGGAAGCGGGAACCGGCGCAACCGGTACCATATTTCTTAACAGCTTCGATAGCTGCTTCTTTTACTTTTGGGTGGTTTGTTAGTCCAAGATAAGAGTTTGATCCAAACATTAAGACCTTTTTTCCACTAATTTGCACAACAGTGTCCTGGTCACTTTCAATAGTACGGAAGTAAGGATAAATTCCGGCAGCCATAGCTTTCTGTGGTGCATCGTACTTAGCTAATTTCTCTTGTAAAAGTTTCATGTTGTCTAAAGAGAATAATTTTTTCGCTGTTATATTTCTAATCAAAGGGCTTGGATTTGTTATCATATTCTTTATATTTGATTAGTGAAATCCAGCCGCAAAAGTAGTAAAAAAAAACTTATTGTTAGGGATATGCCCTAAAAGTTTTACAAAAGCATTATTTTTGTCGGCATAAGAGTTGAAAGAAGAAATAATCTACATCGTACTCTACACAAAAAATAAATATGAAACAATTAATGGTGCATGCTATCATCAATCCGATTTCCGGAGTGGGTTCTAAAAAGAAAATACCTAAGATGATCGAAGATATCTGTGAGAAAAAAGAAGCATCGCTGAAGATTTCTTTTACTGAATATGCCGGTCATGCAAGTGAACTGACCAAACAAGCTATTGATGAAGGTGCGGATGTGATTCTGGCTGTTGGTGGCGATGGTACCGTCAATGAAATTGCCCGGGCGATGATATACTCTGAAGCCGTTTTAGGGATCATTCCGAAAGGTTCCGGTAACGGATTGGCGAGGGAATTGCACATTCCTATGGATACAAAGCGGGCCCTTGAGATGATTGTTAGTGGCAATATTATTACAATAGACGGTTGTAAAGCCAACGAACGTATATTCTTTACTACTTGTGGTGTTGGATTCGATGCGGCTGTCAGTAAGAAATTTGCCAAAGAGAAAAGAAGAGGTTCGCTTACATACGTAAAAAACATATTGGAAGAATACCTTAGTTACAAACCTGAAGTATACGAACTGCTGATTGATGACCAGACAATCAAGGAAAAGGCTTTTTTGGTGGCCTGCGCTAACGCATCTCAATACGGGAATAACGCTTATATCGCACCACACGCAAATATACAGGATGGAAAGATGGATGTTACGATCTTATCTCCTTTCACGCCTTTGGATATTGCTCCACTTGCCATACAATTATTTACCAAGCAAATCGAACAAAATAATAAGATAAAGTCTATCAAAGCCAATAGAGTAACTATTACAAGGCAAAAACCGGGAATTATGCATCTCGACGGTGAACCTGTGGAAGCGGAGAGCGAAATTGAATTATCTGTATTGCCCAAAGCGTTAAAAGTGCTAACCCCTGAAAAAATATCATTTACCCAGGAAGTAAAGAGTGTTTTTGAACAGGTAACCCGTTTTCTCGATAAAAAGATCCCTTATATTTTTAAGTAAATTATGCGTGTTGCATAACTCAACAGAATCACGTACATCCTTTTTTAAAATCACGTACGTCAAATATAAAATGACTTGCGTCCTTCTTTAATTTAATCGTTAGCTGATTTTGAAAGATAGAAACCGGCAGTAAGATCGGTATAATCATCTGTGTATACATGCCGTGACTTTTCGATAATTAATTCATCCTCCTCACAAGTTAAGTCCATTATTTTAGAAATCTCTACAAGTAATCGTTTCGGTTGTGCATTCGGAGTGGGGAAAACAACTGTTTTCCGGATCATTTTCATTTGATTGGCATGTAAACAATCGATCAATTCTTTTTCCTGTTTCGCGGGAAGAATAAATGCGATTCGTCCGTCGGAAGTCAATAAAGATTTACCATTCTCTATCAATTCAGTGAAAGACAGATTGTCAGTATGCCTTGCAATTGTTCGTTTATTATCAGGACTTTTTAAAGATTGTTTGAAGTATGGAGGATTTGAAACGATTAAATCATATAATTGTTTAGTGGTTGCGGAATAATCATCAAAAGATAAATGGTAAATGTTTACCCGGTCTTTAAAAGGAGAAGACGAAGCATTTTCAGTTGCCTGTATTACCGCATCCCCGTCAATATCGATACCGTCAACAATAGCATTACTCCTTTGTGCCAGCATAAGGGCTATCAATCCGGTTCCGGTTCCTACGTCTAAAATATTATGGCAGTTTTTTACAGAGACCCATGCTCCCAGTAGAACACCGTCTGTGCCTACTTTCATGGCACATTTACTTTGTTGTATCGTAAATTTCTTAAAACGAAAATAATCGTTAGGCATAGTTTACATATTGTTGTCTGCAAATGTAAAAAAGAATTCCTAACTTTGGCACGTTTATTGCATTAAGCAATGTATCAAAATGCTATACTACAAGAATGAAGAATAGAACAAAACTTTACAATCAGGTATCTTTTGACGACTTAGACGATAATTTGGGAATTGTAATGCCAATCCTTACAGAGTATGATGTAGATGAAGATTTTACGGATGGAGTAGAAAAGATGGGAAATGTGATCCCGATTCTTCCGCTTCGTAACATGGTTCTGTTCCCTGGCGTTGCCATGCCGGTGATTGTCGGGCGTCCTAAATCCATGAGGCTCATTAATGAAGCGGTAAAAAAGAAGAAACTTATCGGTGTAGTCTGCCAAAAGGAAATGAATACAGAGGAACCTGGCTTGGAAGATCTCTATTCAGCAGGCGTAATTGCTGATGTAGTCCGTGTACTGGAAATGCCCGATGGGACCACTACCGTTATCCTTCAGGGGAAAAAACGCTTTGAATTAAATGAGTTGACCGATACGGAACCTTACTTAAAAGGGCGTGTGACTCTATTAGAAGATAAAATGCCTGACAAAGGCGACCGTGAGTTTGAAGCATTGATCTCAACCATAAAAGACCTGACGATCAAAATGCTTAGTTCCGTTACGGAACCTCCCCGCGACCTAATATTTTCTATAAAAAATAACAAGAATGTACTTTATCTGGTGAACTTCTCCAGTAGTAACATTCCCAGCGGCGCTTCAGAAAAGCAAGAGTTACTTTTAATAAGCGACCTGAAAGACCGTGCCTATCGTTTACTGTTTATATTAAACCGGGAGTATCAATTGGTAGAGTTGAAAAACTCTATCCAAATGAAGACGCATGAAGATATAAACCAGCAACAACGGGAATATTTTCTTCAACAGCAAATAAAAACCATACAGGAAGAGCTTGGCGGAAATATTAATGAATTGGAAATTAAAGAACTTCGCACCAAAGCTGCCAAGAAGAAGTGGCCGAAAGCGGTAGCGGAGACATTTGAAAAGGAAGTTCGTAAGCTGGAACGCCTGCATCCGCAATCGCCGGACTTTTCCATCCAAACGCAATATGTTCAGACGATCGTTAATCTTCCCTGGAACGAGGTAAGTAAAGATAATTTCAATTTAGGACATGCTCAACGGATACTTGACCGGGATCATTACGGCTTGGAAAAGGTGAAGGAACGGATTATTGAACACCTGGCTGTTTTGAAGTTGAAAGGAGATATGAAGTCGCCGATCATTTGTTTATATGGCCCTCCCGGAGTAGGTAAAACATCTTTAGGAAAATCGGTAGCGGAAGCTCTTAACCGTAAATATGTCAGGGTATCCTTAGGAGGTTTGCATGATGAAGCTGAAATCAGAGGACATCGCCGTACATACATTGGCGCTATGACAGGCCGTATCATCCAAAACATTATGAAAGCCGGAACTTCTAATCCTGTTTTTATTCTGGATGAAATTGACAAAGTAACGAATGATTTTAAAGGTGATCCGGCATCTGCTTTGTTAGAGGTGCTTGATCCTGAACAAAATAATGCTTTCCATGACAATTACCTGGATATTGATTATGATCTAAGCAAGGTGATGTTTATTGCCACTGCTAATAACCTCAATACCATTTCGCAGCCATTACTCGACCGTATGGAGTTGATCGAAGTCAGCGGTTATATCATGGAAGAAAAAGTGCAGATCGCTTCGAAACATTTAGTTCCCAAGCAACTGGAAGCACATGGTTTGCCTAAGAAGAGCGTGAAATTCCATAAAAAAGCTCTACAGGATATCGTTAGTTATTATACCCGAGAAAGCGGTGTCCGCGAACTGGATAAAACAATCGCGAAGATCATGCGTAAATTAGCCCGCAAGCTGGCCTCAGATGAACCGATACCAAGAGTCATAAATCCGGAAGACCTGTATGAGTACCTGGGGGCAATTAAGTATACCCGTGATAAATATCAGGGAAATGAATATGCCGGAGTCGTTACCGGACTGGCATGGACGGTAGTAGGAGGAGAGATCCTTTTCGTAGAATCAAGCCTCAGCCGTGGAAAAGGATCTAAACTGACATTGACAGGAAATTTAGGAGATGTTATGAAAGAATCTGCCATGTTGGCACTCGAGTATATTCATTCGCATGCTTCTACATTCAATATACCGGAAGAAATGTTCGACAATTGGAACGTTCACGTCCATGTACCTGAAGGAGCTATTCCTAAAGATGGTCCGAGCGCCGGTATTACAATGGTGACTTCTTTAGTCTCAGCCTTTACCCAAAGAAAAGTAAAGCGTAACATTGCTATGACAGGCGAAATAACTCTCCGCGGAAAGGTATTGCCTGTAGGAGGTATCAAGGAAAAGATTCTGGCGGCTAAACGGGCAGGTATAAAAGAATTGATCCTTTGCAAGGAAAATGAGAAGGATGTAAATGAGATTAATGCAGAATACCTGAATGGCTTAGCATTCCATTATGTAGATGATATACGTGAGGTTGTGGAATTAGCCCTTTTAAAGGAAAAGGTCGACAATCCGCTCTTTTAATATTACATTCAATATCTGATATACAAAAAGCTCCCGTCTTGATTTGTCGAGACGGGAGCTTTTTGTATTATTCCGGAATACTTTATTCTTTTTCAGTTTCTTCTTTTTTATCCGTTTCGGTTCCTTCTTCCGCCGGTTCTTCCTCTTTCGGAGTAAAGTCAGTCATTCCCTGTTCAACTAACAGGTTATACCATGAAATAAGTTTTTTAATATCACTAGGATAGACGCGTTCCCGGTCGAATGTAGGAAGTACTTCCTCCAAATATTTACGCAGTTCATCCGGTTTGGCAGTAGACGGAATGAGGGAGGCTTTCTCGCCATTCTCTTTGTTTTTAATACTTGTAAGTACTTCGTGTAAAGGAACTTCTTCTTCCTCTGTGTAGATGGCAATGTCACCTAAAGAGATCACTTTATCTTTTGCATAAGCAGGGATTCTTTTTTTGTCGCTTAAAGATTCGACAATAAGCATATTTTTCCCTTGTGAGATCAATTTGAATAATCCGGGCTTTCCCGAAATAGAAAGAATAGTCTTCAACATAATCTTTAGTATTTCAATAGAGTTAAATGTTTAATAAAAAAGCCACCCTGTTATCAGATGGCTTTCTGTATGGCAAATAGAACCGGAGATTATTAAAATCTTCTTTCTTTGATTCTAGCTTTTTTACCGGTAAGTGCGCGTAAATAATACAATTTAGCTCTGCGAACTTTACCATATTTGTTTACTGTAATACTTTCGATGAAAGGTGATTCAATCGGGAAAATTCTTTCCACACCTACGTTTTCAGACATCTTACGAACAGTAAAGCGTTTTTTGTCTCCATGGCCGGAGATGCGGATGCATACGCCTCTGTACTGCTGAATACGTTCTTTGTTACCTTCTTTAATACGGTACGCTACAGTGATGGTGTCACCACTTTTGAAATTAGGATGCTCCTTTTTTGTAGCAAACGCATCTTCTGCAATTTTTATTAAATCCATTGTTTTATAGCTTTTTATTTGTTGTTTTTATAACGAAACGCAATATAACGGGCAACCCTTTCCCGACAGAGATTACGTAAAGCGGATGCAAAGAAACAAAAGATTTATTTTATACGCAAATGAAATTCAATATTTTCGGTATTTATATCTGAGAATAAGGTAGGGGAACTAATACCCTATTTGTATTATTAGTAGCTGTATAAGCATATTCAGGTAAATCTTTTATCCGGTGCCAGTCAGGATGGTTGCCGAATGCACGCCAGGCTTCATCATGGGTCTCTTTGTTTTTATACCAGGTGAGATACATGAGGGCCGGCATGTGTGGTCCGGCCAGAACTTCCCCGTAACATACAGGATGAATACCTACCTTATCGAATACGTCCATTTCGTCCACATTGAACATACGTACCTTCCGTTGGTTTGCTTCTTCATTCGGGCTATGATAATGGCGTAATTCGAATACAGTCCTGTCTTCATCCGGCATCTTCAATTGAGGAATTTTATCGAATGCTTCACAGAGATACGATTCAAATTCCGTATAGACCGGATTAGGAGCCGAAAGGTCATAAAAAGCCTGCGCTTCCTTTTTAAAAGCAGAATCTTTCCATATATTCCGTTTCACCTTATGATAACTGCTTATATCCGGATAAACAAACAAATAAAACCGTTGCTCCGGCATTTTCTTATCATATAATTTAAATGCCCCGACTTTAATTCCCAGTCTATTATATGCAGGAATAAGAACATTCTTATAGAAGTCGTCGAGTACGGAGTCATCCTCAGTAAGAGTATAGATTCTCCATTCATAAATTTCTTTATCCTTAGCGGCCGCGTTAGCATGTTTGGTTGCCAATCCTTTAATCAAAGGTAAGGTAGCGAGTAATCCTGTAGCTTTTAAAAATCTTCTTCTTATCATGGTCTGTCAAATTGATTAGGTTAATATCATTTATCTTTTTTCCATCAATCATATTTTTCCTTTAATTCCAGTTTCTTTATCCGTGCGCGTATAGAACCGCCGTTTCTTCCAAAGAAATGGCATATCTCACTTATTGTTTTTCCTTCACAGTAGAGCATTTCCAGATTATTATCATCCTCAATAGTCCATTTAGCATAAGCATTGGGACATTCTATTCGTTTTTCTTTAACGCTATGGGTTTTATTTTTTCTTTTAAGATTTTTATTGTGAGTTATATCAATTAAATCAAATCCCTGAGAAGTTTCATCAAGAGGAATCTGAAAACATTCTCCTATATTATATCTTTCATGAATAGTTATATTTTTATTAGTAAGGATATCATCAATGGATATTAAATAGACTGTTTCTTCTACGGGCGTGTCGTTACGATTTTCATATACAGCAATAAGGACAGGAGTATTAGTGAATTTCTGCATATTTTGATGTTTAATTGCGTCATCGCATTTAAAGTCAAAACATAGTTTTCCATTTTTTTCTCGAAAACCTCTGCATTTCACGTCTATTTCAATATTCCCGTAATTTCTAATTAAAAAATCACCCCGTTTTATGGATATATTTTCTGCATTCTTTGTGTAAGACTTAAAACTTTTTTGGTCTTGGTTCAACTCATCTAAAATGAACCCTGCCTGTGTTGCCTGTTCCCGAAATATTGCTTGAGCCTGAATGCCTGCCCTAAACCATCCTTTTGCAAAATGTTTGTATTTTTCATTTTCAGAAACTTTGAATGGTTTCCAATGCTCTTCACCCTGATAGATAATTGTGTCGTCAGTAATAAAATCTATATAAGATAATTCTTCAAAACATTCCACGTAATCGTATATTAGCTCTCCGTTATCAATATTAAGTACATGAAAGCCCATGATGTATTTGTATTTTGTAAAATTAGGTTATTTATAGAGCCAAAAATAAATGTTTTTATGAAATAAATTCATCTTTAATTTTATATTCTGATTAATAATTGTATTTCTTCTTTTGCTCGCTAGCAATTTATAGTAGCTAATGTCTTATTTTATTTTGCTAAGGACTAAATAATATTATGCCAGATCTTGCCAGGCTTTTCTTATTGGAGTATTAATTTTATGTTCCTTTTTTATGGTCTAAAGGAACAAAGGAACAATTTTCTAACCCTCCTATAGAAAAAACCTGGCAAGATCCGGCACATATCAATTAACAACAATGCTTAAAGTGCAATCTATTAGTGGTATAGCTGTTTTATATTGAAATACTATTATCTATTACTTCCACTGTTTTTTCATAGCTCTTTTTCAATAAAGTTTTAACATCCATCGTATTCCAATAGGATTGGTTAAACAATTCAATGGAAAATCCGCCCCTGAATCCTATTTCATGTAATATGGGTAAAACCTTATTAAATGGACAAATTCCATCTCCCGGGAAAACCCGGTCTCCATCAATAAGAGTTTTACGGTCAGGAGAGGCCGGATAGTCATTTATATGAAATACTGGCAATATGCGTCCGTTAATCTGGTAGAGTGAGTCAAAAGAATTTCCTCCCCGGTAAAGATGGTAAAAATCTAACAGCATGGTCGCTTTCGGATGGGCTGTACCAATGCTAATAGCGGCAGTATCCGAAAGCTGGTTTAAAGCTCCTGCACCCCATAATTCAAGAATTGGAGTCACCCCTTCTTCGTCGCCCATCCGGAGAATTTCAAGATAGCGGTTCGCATAATCCGGTAATTTTTCTTTTTCAATAGAACGTATACCCTGAACCGGTGCTGCTATAAACTTACCGCCTAAACGGGCCGTTAGTTCCATATCCTTGCGCATTTTCTGTATTCCTTCTTTGCGTTGAATGGAATCATCAGCAATCCAAGTGGAAAATGCGATCATATTTTCCAATATCAAATTATTACTTTTTATTATTTCCGCCAATCTTTCCGGACTCCCTCCCTGTTCCAGATAAGTTTCAACATCGTTCACCCATAATTCAATTCCTTCAAATCCTGCTGCTGCACAAAGACTGATCTGTTCTTCTACAGGGAGTTTGTAACCACGGATAGTTGAAGTATTCAAGCTTACGCGAAAAGGTCTTTTTTTCCTATCCTTTGAATTTGTTTTCGGCTGATCATTCATTTTAGATACACATGATGACAAACCGGCTAAGCTCGTTCCGACAATGGCCAATCCTGACTTGCGTATCATTTGCCGACGCGACATTTTATCAGTAAACATAATATTTCTTTATAATAGTTTAAAATGGAAATTAGCTCTCTAATGCTTTTCTGGCTTCTCTGTCAGGATCGTTTTCCACGGTGATCGTATTATTTAATATAATCACTTCACCTTTCTCTTTCGTATATTGAGGCCATTTAGGTAAGTTATCTCCATTTGGATTTCCATTACGCATAAAATTCAACAAGGCATCCGACATTTTATCTGAAAGTAAGCGTGGAATCTTTCCTCCTCCTGTATGAGTATACATCCGGTCGGTATTACGAAACCAAAAACAAATGTCCAGACAATGGAAAGCTCTCATACGGTTATTAAACAAAGGAGGCTCCCACCCAAACCAAGCCATATAAACAGGTTTTCCTTCTTTCAGTTTGGCATCAGCGGTACGAACAGCAACCTGGCGTGAAGAAAGTATTAATGCCCATATTTCCACAGGACGCATTTGCGGGAAACTCTTCGCATAAGCATCTGTTATTGCCTTAGATTTATCACCATATCGTTGTTGTAATTTGACAGCAACATCTTCTAATGACATATTTTCAAGGGATGAATCTCCTCTGTTAGGATTCCATTCGTGGAATGTGGTACATATTAACATTGGAACCTGCGGAGTCCCAAAAGATTCTGATGATGAATAGAAAGTGCCTTTCGGTATATGAATTCCGTCAGCAACCGGCCCAAAGGTCCGCCGTGTTGTTACTCCTAAATCCGACAAACATTTATTGGCGGCCCGGTCGGACAACTTAAGATATTCATTCCAGGGAATTTCCTGTAATTTATCAACCTGTGAAGAAGTTAACCCGGCTTCTTTCAAGATATATTCACCTATTTTCTTCGTTATTTCCTGGTCTGAGGCTTCAATGGTAGAGCCACTTAACGGTACCGCTTTATGAATCAATCCGTTTGCTGCAGGCATTGCTGTAATTGTACAGACCTTTGCTCCCCCGCCGGATTGTCCCATAACGGTGACATTTGCCGGGTCGCCTCCGAAGTTCACAATGTTATCACGAACCCATTCAAGTGCAAAAACAATATCGAGTATACCCACATTACCGGAATCTTTATATTTTTCACCTCCAACAGCAGAAAGATCGGAAAAACCAATGGGCCCTAAACGATGATTAATTGATACGAATACAATATCTCCATAACGGCTGATGTTTTCACCATGGTAACCATCTTGTTCGATAGCGCTACCATTGGTAAAACCTCCTCCGTGGAGCCAAACCAGTACGGGACGCTTCTTTCCATCCTGAATGGCAGGTGTCCATACATTCAGGCATAAACAATCTTCGCTGACATCCCAATAATTCCAATGGTCGGCAAAAGTACCGTAATTGTTTGGCCACCGGTTTTCCATATACTGGGGAGCCGTATTTCCATAAAATACCGCGGGACGAATATCATTCCACGAATCAGGCTTCTTGGGTGGCATAAAACGGTTTTTACCAGAAGTATCTGCTCCATAAGGTATTCCCAGGAATGTATATACATTATTCAATATATATCCCTGAACTTTACCGTAAGTTGTTTGCGCAATAGCAATAGCATCACCGATATAGAGTATTTGCTCATCACTATTACCAAGAGATTTATCATTGGATGATTGTGCTGTGTTACAAGCTGTGAGGGTGGTAAATCCTCCTACACCTAATGCCGCAGTTCCTAATCCGGCACCCTTAACAAATTGTCTTCTATTTATTTTCATTTGATTAGAATTTATAATACAAATGCACAGATCCCCAATAATATTTATATGAATCTGTGCATCTGTAAATATCTAACTTAAATATTTAATAACCTGTATTTTGCTTCCATGATGGATTTTTAGTAATCTGGTCATATGGTATTGGGAAAATATCCCGAACATTATTTGTTTGAGAAGTTTTGAAGGTCCATGAACCTTTTGAGAATTTGTCCCAACGAATTAAATCTTGCCTGCGCCATCCTTCCCAAGCAAATTCACGGCCCCGTTCAACGATTAGTTCATCTAATGTTAGTGTCTCCGGAGTGTAGACAGGTTGTTGGGCACGTTCGCGGATTAATTTAAACTGTTCCTGATTACATAAATCAGCCAATGAAGCATTTCCACCTCTAAGTATAGCTTCTGCTTTCATATAATAAATATCAGCCATACGGTATAGGACAAAATCATTATTCATGTTTCCGGTCATACCTGATTCATATTCGTATTTCTGGATACGTGCTCCATTCCATTTTCTGGCAGCTTCAATAGATTCGACTTCAATCGTCAGGTTTAACTGTTCTCCTGTTAAATCCGGATTTTCAATCGGTTCACCCTGTGGGGTGAAACAAGGTCCATAAATGAATGTGGCACGCTTACGGATATCGTCATCAGCATAATAGTCCATAAAAGAAGGCGTCGCACAGCCGCCATTCCAACCGCCGACATTTATGCCGTATATTTGGCGGAACCTGCTGTGTCCTGAAAACTTATGAAAATGGAATTCATAATCGCCATTCGAGTTGATACCATTTTGCATGGGAACCACAAATATGTTTTCTTTACATGATTCGTTATACACTTTAAAAGGTTCTTTAAAATCGCTGACCACCTCGTAATAGCCTGAATTAATAATCAAATCGCAATACTCGATCACTTTATTCATATCCGATACATCATACATAGAAGCTCCTTTGAATATTTTGGCATTGAGATACAATTTAGCCAACATGGCATACGCCATTTGTTTTGTGCAACGGCCATAATTTGAAGCTTCGGGAGCATCATCCAGGTAATTGATGTTGTCAAGTATTTCTTTTAATACTTTATCATATACTTCCTGACGCGTAGATTGCGGATAGGAAGTTACTTCTCCTTCATAATCATCAACATAGGGTACATTTCCGAATAAATCCAATAGGATGCTATAATAAAAACAACGTAAAACTGCTGTTTCTGCTTTATAGCGATTATATACAGATTCATCCATCGATTCACGATATGTATTTAAATCGAATAATACCCTGTTACAAGTAGATATACCGGAGTAGATTGATACCCATACGTCGTTTAACTTGTCTAATCTGACTTCCCATTCATGTTTATGAAACGCCTGCCATACTCCTCCGTCATACCAGTCATTACCTGGCGCCCGGGTAGGTACTACACATTCGTCGGATGAGACGGTTTGCAATCCCCATACTCCCCAATGATTTTGATAGGCTTGCAATTCTGCATACGCTGCTCCTACAGCTTGCGGTATTAATCTTGGATCTGAATAAAAATCTTTTGAAGTCATTTTTCCTGTCGTATCTTCATCCATATCCGTACATGCCTGGAACATATTCCCAACCGAGATTATTATCGATACTATATATATTATATGATACTTTTTCATAATATTAATAATTTAGTTTTTCAGATTAGAAAGTAACATTTAAGCCTAATACAAATGAACGGACAGTAGGATAGAAGCGGGTTCTTTCAATTCCCATATTATCAATGCCTACCATATCAACTTCGGGATCAACCCCTTTGTAACCTGTAATTGTGAAGACATTCTGTGCAGTGAAATAGGCTCTTAAATTACTGATGTAATTGTTTTTCTTTAATGGAACATTATATCCTAACGTAATATTATCCATTTTAAGGAAAGATCCATTCTCCAGATAATAATCAGAAGGCTGAGCTGCATCTTTTAAGGGTAGGCTGATTACAGAAGCAAGCATGTTCTTTTCCTGTCCGGCAACATTCGGATTCTCTAAAGCCATACGACCCACATTATAAACATCATTTCCGACAATGGCACGCAGGGTAAATGAAAGGTCAAAATCTTTATAAGTAAATTCGTTACTCCATCCAGCTATAAAATCAGGCTGTGCATTTCCAACAATTTTCCGGTCGTCATCAAATGTGAATTTGCTATCTCCACTAAGGTCTTTAAATATCCATTTGCCATCTTCCGTGAAACCTTCGAATACGGGCAAATAAAAATCTCCGACTTTACCACCCGGCACTAACCGAATCAGTGGAGTATTATTCATTCCTCCCAAATCACCATCCGTGAGGTATCCTTTTTCAATCCAATCCGTTTGGAATTGCTCATTGCTGAATTTGTCAATCCGGTTATCATTAAAGGAGAAGTTGATTGAACTATTCCATGAAAAATCACGATTTTTTACCGGAACTACCGATACGGTGAACTCTAACCCTTTACTGGTTGCATCCCCTACATTTGCCAGCATTTCCGAATACTGATACGGAGGAGTGGGTACCTTATATGTATACAACAAATCGGAAACTTTACGTTTATAAGCATCAATAGTTATACTTAAACGATTATGAAACGCTACCCAGTCCACACCAACATTCCATTCTCCTTTTCTTTCCCACTTAATATCCTCATTCAAGTTTTGCGTAGGGCCATAGGCGCTGGTCCATCTGCCGGAAGTATGGTCGTAGAAGCGGCCAACAACTCCCATCATTGGTAATGATTTATAACTGTCCGAAGGCATATTGCCCGTAACACCATATCCAAGACGAAGCTTTAACTCGTTGATAAACTCAATATCTTTCATAAACGATTCGTTGCTTATTCGCCAACCGGCGCTTACAGCGGGGAATGTCCCCCATTTATGATTTTTTCCCAAACGAGTCGATGCCTCATGACGGATAGAAGCCGACAAAAGATATCTCTCGTCGTAATTATAATTAATACGTCCGAAGAAAGAAGCTAAATCGTCTTGGGAAACAAAACTTTCCATCATGCTTTGTGTCGGATTATTCAACAAATTGGAACCTGCTCCTAAATTATAATATGAGAACACATCCGAATCGAAATTGCTGTTATTTACCCTATACCACTCACGGAAATTATGTTCATAAGAATAACCCGCTAATGCCACTAAGTTATGTTTGTCAAATGATTTTATATAATCAATAGTTGTTTCTATCGTTTCATTCTGCCAATTGTCATACCTGCGGGTAGCTGAACCGTAAGAAGAAGTATTATATATTTCTCTCGAACTATAAACTCCTTGTATACGGTCGCTGTATTTCATAGAGCCAAATACTTGGGCCTTTAATCCTTCAAGGATGTTCCATGTCAAACGGGCTGATCCCTGGAAAGTAGCTCCTTTAACATGCCTTTCATTTTGGTTAAGAAGGGCTACCGGATTGGAATAATTCTGAATATCCAATTGATAATACCCTCCGGAGTTCTCGATTTCAGCATCATAAATAGGTGCGGTAGGATTATAATGAGCAGCATGTTTGAAGGCGGCATTGTCATTATTTGAAGGTGTTCCGTCGGTACTGGTTATATTTGAATTATCTCTTTTATATCGACGGTATGTTGCATCGTAAGCTATTTGAATTTTATTATTCAACAGCGATTGATTGGCGACAAATCGTCCGATAATTTCATTGTACCCTGTATTTATAGCTAAACCGGGATTATCCTTGAAGGATAAAGAGGCTCTGTAATTAAAATTATTGGATCCCCCCGTTATCGCCAGGTTATGAGAATGAATAAAAGGAGTTCGTGTGATTTCATCCATCCAGTCCGTATCATGTCCTCTGTCATTACCACCATATTCAAGGAATTGTTCGCGGGTCATCATATCTAATTGACGCGCGATTGTAGCGATTGACATATATCCACTGTAGGATGCGGATGTTTTACCGGCGCTTCCTCTTTTAGTAGTGACCAGGATTACGCCGTTTGTACCTCTTGTCCCGTAGATTGCCGCAGCTGATCCATCCTTTAAAATATCTATCGTTTCGATATCATCTTGTGGGATAGTCGATAAATCACCTTGCGGAATACCATCAATAATGATTAGCGGGGATGTATTCCCTTGTAACGATGAGGTTCCGCGCAATTGGAAAACATAATCCGCATTCGGGTCACCACTATTGGGTTTCGATATATTCAATCCGGCCACTTTTCCTTGCATCATCCCCATAGGATTTGTCTGAACGCCTTTATTCAGGTCGTTCTCTTTCAGACCGGCAACCGATCCTGTTAATTCTTTTTTCTTTTGTGATCCGTAACCGATTGCTACCACTTCCCCCAATTGGAATGAGTCATCTTCCAATAAAATCTGGAGGGCAGACGCGTCTCGTACTATTATTTCTTTTTCTAAATAACCAATATAAGTTATCACCAGTGTGCTGTTGAGTGGTACGCTTATTTCAAAATTCCCGTCGAAATCGGTTGCGACACCAACGGTGGTTCCTTTTACAACAACATTTGCTCCGATGATCGCTTCAGATGTTGTTGCGTCCTGAACATTTCCTCTGATCAAAAGATCCTGTGCCATCACAGGGTGGATACAGACTAGTCCAAACATAATAAATAAACCGATTAATACATTCTTCATAATAATAAAATTAGAGTTAGGTAATTAAAATATAAAGAAAATGGCCGGCTTTGTTAAACCCTTTTGTGTACCAATTTGCTAATCTCATATAACAAGATTGCCGGCCATTTTACTAGTCTAAATATATTGAGAATCAGAGTGTCGGAAATTTCCAAGGGCTTCTGTAATTGGGCTTTAAATAAGCTTCTGCATCAGAGTTGTTAATGAATTTTCTGGTTTTTGGATCATATACAACTCTGGTTTCCGTTAAGTAAGAAATATTAGCCATGTGTGCCAGGATGGTTGCAAACGCCCCTTTCTCTATCGGACTGTTCGTAGCTATATTTTTATTACGGATGCATTCTCCCCAATTAGTCGCATGATCAATAACTCCATGATATTCAAACGGACCGGTCATCTGATACGGCTGCGCTAATACTTCTCCCTGTCGGTTCTTTTCCGGTATAAGTTCGTATCCGTCCCGGTTACATACTAATGTTCCATTACTGCCAATCCATACTACTCCCTGATTACGGTTGTACAAATGTGCAACCTGTTGAGCCCATTCAATATGGAAATTTTCATATTGGAAAATAGTTGTTTGTACACTTGGTGTTTCATTGAACGAATCGGGATGTTTTTCTGCAACAGAAAATACGGCTTTGGGATATGTCCGGTGATTCAGACCTAAAGCATCCAAACCGTCATAAGCGGAATCAATCCAATGAACACCCCAGTCTGTTTGTTGTCCGCCGCCATAATCCCAAAAACCACGCCATCCGCGTACACGCCCTTGGTTATACGGGCGTTGAGGTGCCGGGCCTAACCACATATCATAATCCAGTGTAGAGGGCGCTGCGCTATCGGCTACAACCGGACGTGGATTGGTGCCCTGGCAAAGAAATATCTGTACTTTATAGACATCACCTAATACGCCGGTCTTAAGAATATCGTTCGCACCCTTGAAGTAACGTTGGCTGGTTTGCCACAAGCCGGTAGTCACAACACCTTTATATTTCTTCTGGAAGTCCATCATTATATTACATTCTGCGATAGAATTGGCAACCGGTTTTTCAACATATACGGCTTTACCGGCTTTCAATGCTTCACAAAACATATAAGTATGCCAATGGTCCGGCGTTCCGATAATGACGCCGTCTATATCTTTATTGTTAAGCACTTCCCTGAAGTCTTTATATAATTTCATATTGCCGGTTTGATTAGGGAAACGTTTTCTAAAGTCAGCTGCCTGTTTATCCAAACGTTCCTGGTCTACATCACACATACCTACACAATGTGCCCATTCATTACTTAATATTCCGGCTAAGTCGGCACAACCCATGCCTACACCTATTACAGCTACATTAACACGGTCGCTTGGAGCGCTTCGTTGAATGCCCGCCATTACTTTTGGCGACAAAATGGATGAAACGCCTAGTCCTGCTGCCAATGCCCCGGAATTTTTAAGGAAACTCCTTCTTGTTGTCATGATTTATCAGATTTAATAGTTTATAAATATTATAGGTTACGTATCCAGATATTCCTGTATGCCACTTCTGTTCCATGGTCTTGAAGGGTTAACGGCATACGTCCATGCGGAGTATAACGAGGAAGTCCGGTATATGGCGTATTGCCTTTCAATACATAATTATTCTGTACAACTATACCATTCAATACAACCGTAACAATAGCCGGAGATTCCAGTTCGCCATCCGTGCCGAACCGCGGGCCTTTCCAATAGATATCATACACCTGCCATTCTCCATTACGTGTATATGCATTTACTAGTGGGGCACTTTGTTTGTAAACACTTCCCACCATTCCGTTAACATAGGTCGGATTATTATCCCCGTCCAAAACTTGTATTTCATAACGGCTTTGGAGCATGATACCGCTATTGCCACGGTCTTGTCCGTTGTGTTGTCCAGGAGAAGGTGATTTGAATTCAATGTGTAATTGACAATCGCCAAAAAAATCTTTAGTTTTGATAGTGCCTTTTCCCGGAGCGACGATTAGTTCGCCATTCTGAACCTTCCACTCGGCCGTTTTACTTGTATTATCCCGCGTTGCTGATTCCCATTTAGACATGTCTGTCCCATCGAAAAGTATTATCGCGTCAGAGGGAGGTTTTGTTCCTTGTCCCGGAGTTACCTTTTCAGGAACCGGATAATGCCATTCCGTACTTTTAGGATCCCATTGCGGTGGACGGGGCTGGGTTGACTGTTGTTGGGTTTGTTGTCCCTGAGCCCAAATACAAATCGAGCTGCACAAAAAAGATAAAAGGAAGATCTTCTTTTTCATTGTATTAAGTATTAAATTAAGATTAGTAATCAATCAATGGCAAATATAGATGCAGGCTGAGAGTTTACTTGATAATAATTATATCGAAATATTGCATTATTTTCTCAAACCCATATCAAACAATGTCTTTTGATACGAAAATGAATAAATGATACAAAAATGAACGAATAAGACTTTAACAAGTGTTGAACTTAAATTCAACAATTATTGAACAGAAATGCAACAATAGTAAAAC
>DAMCDT010000011.1:24247-25185 GCA_032058265.1 Tannerellaceae bacterium | reverse complement strand
AAGTTCCAAATCGTTTTGATCGATAAGAATAATTACCATCAATTTCCTCCTCTATTATATCAGGTTGCTTCTGCGGGGCTTGAATCGGATTCTATTTCCTTCCCATACCGAAAGTTATTTCAGAAAAAGAAAGATTTTTACTTCAGATTAGCCGAATTAATAACGGTTGAACCCGAAAATAACCTTATTAAGACATCTATAGGTGAATTATCGTATGATTATTTAGTGATTGCTTGTGGAACTACGACAAATTTCTTTGGAAATAATGATATCACAGAACAGGCTTTCCCGATGAAAACCATACAAGAAGGTTTGATTTTGCGGAATAAGATATTATCAGACCTTGAAAAAGCTATTACCTGCACAGATCCTCAAAAGAGACAATCCTTATTAAATGTGGTGGTTGTTGGCGGAGGGGCTACAGGTGTAGAGGTTTCCGGTGCTCTTTCTGAAATGAAACGGTTTGTCATTCCTAAAGATTATCCCGATCTGGGTAAATCAAAAATAAATATATACCTGATTGAAGGCTCTCCCAAATTACTTGGAGTCATGTCGCCCGAGGCATCTGCCCATGCGGAAAAATTCTTGAAAAAGATGGGTGTAACCATCATGCTTAATAGCAAGGTTGTTGATTATAAAAACGGGAAAGTTTACCTTGATAATGGAAATACTATATCGACCGATACATTGGTTTGGGTAAGTGGAGTAACGGCACAATCAATTGAGCCATTTGATAAGGATTTTCTGGGACGCGGCAGACGGATCATAGTTAATGAATATAACCAGATAAAAGAATTTCCCAATATCTATGCCATTGGTGACATTTGTTTACAAACAGAGGAACGCTATCCGGATGGGCATCCTCAGGTAGCACAGGTAGCTATCCAGCAGGGGCGTTTATTGGCTGACAATTTAAAAAGGTTACAAGAGAATAAATC
>DAMCDT010000011.1:20296-24237 GCA_032058265.1 Tannerellaceae bacterium | reverse complement strand
GCATTTAAATATAAAGATCTGGGAACTTTAGCTACTATCGGACGGAATAAGGCTGTCGGCGATATTAAAAAGATCAGGCTACATGGTTTCAGTGCCTGGTTAGTATGGTTGCTAGTTCATTTGCGCTCCATATTAGGTGTAAAGAATAAGATAATCGTATTGATAAACTGGGTTTGGAACTATTTTACGTATGATCAGTCTATGCGGTTTATTTTGTATGTTCCTAAAGATGATAAGTCAAAGTCAACCAAGCCACTCTCGGATCACGATTCCGAACCTGTGTCATCTGCAGCCCCGGCGCATCTATAATAGTTGTCTCTGCCTGACTGTCGAAAATATTTTGGATACTTAAATTAGCACGAAGTCTCCTTTGCAGTAAATATTGAGACAATCCGGCGTTCACACTGTACCGGCTTTTAATTTTACCTTGAGGAGTTAATTGATCAGAAACATAAAACGCATCAATTTGTAATTCCGTTGAAGGTGTGAAAGACAGGCTTACATTTCCTTTAATATCCCAACAAACCAGTGATTTCTTCTCATCATACCCTATTAGCCGCCCGTCTATTTCATCCCTGAAAATATTACCCGATATTCCAATACCCAACGGGTTGATCGGATTCCAGTTTCCGGAAATCTCAAAACCTACGGTCTGGCTTGTTCCCATGTTTTCTTTTCTCCAAACAGTTTGTCCTTCCATTTCGGTAGCCAAATCCATGATACGATCTTCCCTGCTGCGATAGTATAAAGCAGGAGATAAACGAAAATGTGGTTTTACAAATTGATAATTTAACTCGACTGAGTGGATATATTCATCTTTTAATTCCGGATTACCCTGATGCACGTATGTCGCATCCGTATTATCTATAAAAGGATTCAGGTCTATTCCATAAGGCCGGACTACCCGTTGAATATAACTCAAAACTATTTTGTCGTTTGAATTGATTAAATAGGAAAACTTAATTCTCGGATAAAGATGTAGATGGCTTTTACTAGAAGAAAACATTTTGTGTTTAAGATGTTCCAACTGTGCTCCTGCTTCCACCTTTACTTTATCAAAACCTTTTTCAATAGAGGCAAAAACAACATGGGTAAATCGATCATAACTATATTCATTCGATTTAAGTTTATTAAGTTGCCAGTTATCATCCACTTTATCATCTGCTAAAGAAGTATAATCCTCTTTCCTGAGCCTTACGATATAACCGACTTTCAAAAACCAGTTATAATCAATTACTTTTTGATATAAAACATTTATATGGTAATTCTTTTTTGTATGGTCAATAAAGGATTGATCTTCGGCAATAATATTTCCGGTTTCCGGCTTTTCATTTTTAAAATGATTGTTTTCATCATATAGAAAGTTATTATAATTGAACAGGAGTTCCAATTTATTATATTCATCATTAAATTGATGATTCCATTTTGCTTCTATGGCGTAAGCATCCTGCTTTTGATGATTAAATCGATGTCGAAGTATTTTATTTTGAATTTCACCTGTAGCATTTCTTTTCGTATTATTTATTCCGCCATACCGGTCATATTCCATTAAATAATAAAGGCCGTATATTGTTATCCGGTCATTTGATGTTAAATCATAACCCATTGATAAATCTGCAATATGTACATCCGGACGAGCAGACGCATTGTTATCCATTTCAGTAGTGCCACCCGTATTGGTTGTGGTTTTCCTAAAACTACGTTCACGGAATTCCCTTCTGTAATTGTATTTACCAATTATATGAAATTTAGCAGTATGTACATTCAATACAGCACCTGCATTATAACGCTCATGCAGACCTGCTCCTATTGTTACATGCAATAATGGATCTGAAGCAGTATGAACAGTTGAAGAAAGGTTTAATAATCCGGCATCCCCATCAGGAATAAATTCGATAGGTGGATAAGAGTTCAGGCTTATATGATTAAAAAATAAGGCCGGCAATTGAATCAGCATATCACCGTTATATTCTTCCAATAGCCCATAAGGAACACCATGAAGTAACATACCGGATTTGGTCGATCCTCTATATAGTACTCCTCCTTCAATATCAGTAATAAGAGATGGTAATTGGCGTAAAGCATCAGCCGTTGTTCCGGATAATATACTTAAGTTGTTTTCAACAGTCAACTTACGTATCTCGCCTCCGGATAATCCTCCGAAAAGTTTTCCCTGTATGTTTATGTTCTGGAGATGCAACGTGGTATCCGCTGAAGACTGGGAAAAGACGATCCTACTTACCAGTAAGATAATTCCTGTAAATAAACAACGATTTAGTTTCATGCGATTAAGATCTAAGATTAATCAACCACAGAAACCCGCTACATTAGAGAATTAATAATTACTATAAAGATACCGCTTGATACTTTTCTTTGGTGTTTTCTCGAATTCAGTCGGGTATAACTGTAATTGTGATACAGCTTCGTAAGGAGCTAAGAGCTTGTTCAACTCCTGACGGTTTTCCTCCATTATTGTCGGCAAATCTTCATAAGATATCCCTGTACCATCCACTGAGTCATAGTCGGGATATACCAAACCAATTAATTTACCGTTCTTTTCGACTACTACACTTTCCATTATGAAAGGCAGGTTATTAAGTTTCGACTCGATTTCTTCGGGATAAATATTCTGTCCGCTCGATCCCAATATCATTGTTTTACTTCTTCCACGGATATAAATTCGATTACCCTTATCGATCGTGCCGAGGTCTCCGGTCTTTAGCCAGCCATCTTCCGTAAATACATTGGCAGTAGCTTCTTCATTTTTATAATAACCTTTCATCACATTCTCGCCACGGACCTGTATTTCACCTACCGTATTATATGGATCGTCCGAATCGATACGTACTTCCATGATACCTTTTAGCACCTGACCGCAAGAGCCGGGAATAAATTCCTTATGGCTGTCATAGCTGATAAGAGGCGCACATTCAGTCATTCCATAACCAATAGTAAACGGGAATTTAATACGGTACAGAAAGTCTGTAACCTCCTGATTCATTGCAGCCCCTCCGACAATTACTTCACGGAACCGTCCTCCCATGGCATCCACTAAACGTTTACGGATCTGGGCATAAATACGTGTGTCCAGTAAAGGCAGGTTTAATGCGAGTTTCATAGTCCGTTTATTCAACTGGGGGAGAATCATTTTCTTATATATCTTTTCCAATATCAAAGGAACCGTGATTATTAAGTTGGGCTTTATCTCTTCAAAAGCTTTTAAAAGAATCTTGGGAGAAGGCGTTTTACCTAAGAAATAGACATGCGCCCCGAAAGCCATCGGAACCAAAAAGTTGAAAGCACAGCTATACGCATGCGCTAAAGGAAGGAAACTAAGCATACGTTCGCCGCGGAATATAACATCTAACGTACGTGCGTATGTAACATTCCCTGCCAGATTATTTCCGGTAAGCATCACACCCTTACTGAAACCTGTCGTACCGGATGTATAATTGATCAGGACAATCTTATCGTTGTCAAGGTCTGCATATTTAATATCTTCTTTAGTAAACCCCTCAGGATATATTTCTTCTACCTTTTTATCCAATCCCTTCAACAGTTTCTGGATATTCTCCCCGTCACGCTGATGCAGGCAACGGAAATCAGAAAGAGAAAAGACACCGCGCACATCATCTATCTTCTCTTCTTCCATCGAATCCCATATCTTATCGCTAACGAATAAGAAAGTTGATTCGGAATGGTTGATAATATGATGTATATCGTTGGGTGCAAAATCTTGTAAAATAGGTACTATAATAGCACCGTATGTAACCACTGCCATATATGCCATACACCAGTTGGAACAATCTTTTCCTACAAGCGCTATTTTATCACCTCTTCTTACCTGGCATTGATCAAAAACTATATGTATCCTGGCTATTTGTCTGGCAACATCCTGAAACGTATAACTGGTTCCTTTACTGTAATCCGTAAGAGCGGGC
>DAMCDT010000011.1:0-20286 GCA_032058265.1 Tannerellaceae bacterium | reverse complement strand
TTAAAGCTTTCTTCATATAGCTTGATGAAATTCTCTTTAATCATAGCACAAAAATGTGAATTTTGTGCAAAAATACAGAGATAAAGGCAGATAAACAATAAAAAGCAATGCGAACTTACTCCCTTTTATATAACTTTGTCTTATCAATTAACAAATGTAAATGATAGATAATTTCGTTTTTGAGAATAAAATTGCAGCTTATTATACCCTGGGTTGCAAACTTAATTTTGCAGAAACATCTACGATAGGCAAGGTACTGGCTGAGCAAGGAATACGCAAGGCCAGGAATGGCGAGAAAGCAGATATTTGTGTCATTAATACTTGTTCGGTGACCGAACTGGCCGACAAAAAATGCCGGCAGGCTATCCGCCGTATAGGAAAACAACATCCGGGAGCATTTATGGTGGTAACGGGTTGTTACGCTCAGTTAAAGCCTGAAGAAGTCTCCCATATTGAAGGTGTCGATTTAGTACTGGGGGCAGAACAAAAGCTGGATATCATCCGGTATCTTGATGATCTTAACAAAAAAGAAAAAAACGGAGCTGTTATTTCTTCAAAAACGGAAGATATCCGGACATTTGCTCCTTCCTGTTCGTCAGACGACCGCACCCGCCATTTTCTGAAAGTACAAGACGGTTGCGACTATTACTGCACATATTGTACCATTCCGTTAGCCCGTGGCCGTAGCCGCAACGGTAGTATCGAAAGCCTGGTAAAGCAAGCGGAAGAAGTTGTAAAGGCAGGCGGTAAAGAGATCGTGTTGACAGGGGTTAATATCGGAGATTTCGGTAAAAGCACAAACGAGTCATTTATCGACCTGATTAAAGCATTGGATGAAGTAGATGGAATAGTCCGTTATAGGATTTCATCCATTGAGCCTAACCTGATCACTGATGAAGCTATCGAATTCGTAGCCCGAAGCAAACGGTTTGCCCCCCACTTCCATATCCCTCTTCAAAGCGGAAGTGATACTGTTCTCAAGTTAATGCACCGGAAATATGACACGGCTTTGTTCCGCCATAAAATTGAAAAGATCAAAACGGTCATACCTCACGCCTTTATTGGTGTCGATGTAATTGTAGGAACGCGTGGCGAATCAGATAAATTGTTTGAAGAAGCCTGTTCTTTCATAGAGAGCCTTGATATTTCACAACTGCATGTTTTCAGTTATTCCGAACGCCCCGGGACGCAAGCATTGAAGATCGATCATTCGGTCACTTCCCAGGAAAAACAGCTAAGGAGCAAAAAATTATTGGACGCTTCCGAAAAAAAATTGCACGCTTTCTATTCCGAACACATTGGAAGCTGTGCGACCGTACTCTTTGAACATACCAGAAAAGGTGGCCTGATGCATGGTTTCACTGAGAATTATATCAAAGTGGAAGCTCCCTATGATGCTTCCCTTATCAATGAGCCTTGCCGTGTTATTCTTGGTAATTGGAACAACGATAATACGGCCTTAACATGTAAACCGGAAAACTATGTGGAATAATATTTTATACGGCCTCTTATACGGGTGGATAAAGCTGCATGCCTTACTTCCTTTTCCCGTTCTTTATTTCTTATCCGATATATTGTATGTTCTGGTTTACAAAATGATAGGTTATCGAAAAAGGGTGGTCAGAAGAAATATGAAAGCCGCTTTCCCTGATAAAAGTGATAAAGATTTAAGACTCCTCGAACGGGAGTTCTATCATCATTTTACCGACTATATTGTCGAAACTATTAAAATGGCTCACCTTTCCCCTGAACAAATAAAGAAACATGCCAATGTAACCAATCCGGAATTAATCGACGAGTTATCCGGAGGTAAGCACTCTTGTGTAGTTATGTATATGGGACATTATGGAAACTGGGAATGGTTTACGTGCGCGGACCTTTCATTTAAATATACCCAATTGTACCAGCTTTACAGGCCATTGAAAAACAAACTAGTAGACAGGCTTTTCATTTCTTTACGTACCCGGTACGGTTCTTTGGGAATCAAGAAGAACGATACGATAAGAGAAGTAATAAACCTGGAAAAGAACCATGAACGATCAGCCGTCGCTTTTATATCAGACCAGACACCCAGTAAGGCGAATATCCATTATTGGACATCTTTCCTGAATCAGGAAACGCCATTCTATACCGGAGCTGAACGGATTGCCCGGAAAATGGATCTTCCGGTGGCTTTCTTAGATGTACAAAAAATAAAAAGGGGTTATTATAAACTGGATATACGGACAATAACCACATCAGCCAAAGAGACGCCGGAGTTTTGGTTAACCGAACAATACGCGCGCCTTATGGAACATACGATTATGAGGAATCCGGCCTATTGGCTCTGGACTCATAAACGCTGGAAACATAAACGGGAGGAATCTGTATGAAAAAAGTATCGGTCGTTATTTTAAACTGGAACGGGAAAGAATTAATGGAGCGGTTCCTTCCTTCGGTTGTTAAATACTCACCGGAGGAATGGGCGGACGTGGTGGTAGCCGACAACGGATCAACGGATGATTCGATAGCTTTTTTACAAGATAAATTTCCTTCTGTGAAAATTATATCTCTCGATAAGAATTATGGTTTTGCCGAAGGATATAATTTAGCTTTGAAACAAATTGAGACAGAATACACTGTCCTGTTGAATAGTGATGTAGAAGTAACACAAGGATGGCTTGATGCGCCAATCGCTTTGTTAGATAAAGATAAGAATGTGGCTGCCGTTCAACCCAAGATAAAAGCAGAACGCAACAAGCAATATTTTGAATATGCAGGAGCCGCGGGTGGATTTATGGATAGGTATGGTTATCCTTTTTGCAGGGGCCGTATCCTACATGTCGTTGAAAAAGATAAAGGCCAGTACGATTCTGCAATAGATATATTATGGGCAACGGGAGCATGTCTATTCGCGCGTACATATATATATAAGGCAACCGGAGGATTAGATGCTAATTTTTTCGCCCATCAGGAAGAAATAGATTTCTGCTGGCGTTTACGTTCGCGCGGATACCGTTTGGTTTGTACACCGGAGTCTGTCGTATATCATGTGGGAGGAGCTACCCTACAGGTTGAAAGCCCCCGTAAAACTTTCCTCAACTTCCGCAATAACCTATTGATGCTTTACAAGAATCTTCCTGAAAAAGATTTGAAACATGTTATGCATGCACGGTTCTGGCTGGACTATATTGCGGCAATTAAGTTCATGTTAACCGGACATTTTAAAAATGCAAAGGCTATCTACACGGCCAGACAGGAATTTTACCGGATGAAGAAAACATATACTTCCATCAGGGAAGAGAACATCCAAAAGACAACTGTTAATACAATCCCTGAACTGATGCACAGTAGCCTTATTCTGAATTTCTACTTGAAAAGAAAGAAAAAATATTCCGACCTGTCAACCAAATGAATCCGGAATAAAATTAAAATCTCATCCGTGGAGGTCTACCGCCCCCCGGTCCTCTTCTGCCACCCATCGCATCAGAGACAGTCGCGCCGCCTTTGAAAATACTGAACCGATACACGAAATGTACCATAAAGTAACTGCCTAAGGTATTATATTCTGATTCTGTATAACCGGTAGAAGTGATATTCTGGGAAATACTGCTGCGTTGTTTTAAAATGTCATATACCTTCACACGAAGAGTAGCCTGGTTACCTTTCAGGAAAGATTTGGAAGCAGACGCATTCCATAATACTTCTTTTAACTGGAAATCACTACCGTATCCTGAGTTTGAATTATAATTAATGTCGCTTTCAATCTTGAAATCCCAGGGAAGGTATATAACGGTTGTCCCACCTATCCCATAGTCAAACGTATTTTTATTGTAGTCAGGCTGTAAAGAATAGTTTATTTTATTATACTGTATATTTCCATTCAATCCCAGGTCGATAATATCCGAGCGGAAGTCAATTCCCGCCCTTTCCATCAACCGAAGGTTCTTAGTTGTATTCTTATCATTATCAATGTATGCATTCGAATTAGCATACGAAGCCATTGTCATGGTATTGATGGTAAATTTCTTATTTTTCAAGGGTGTATTCATTATAACCCGTACATTTCCATTATAATTTCCGTTTGTATTCCTGTAAGTAGTCATTTTCTTACCACCTCCCATGTCGGTAACATCCGACACTATATCATTTACAACATACCCTCCATTTGCCATTACCATAAGAGCCATTTGTTTTTCAGGAACAAATCTATGGAAACGAATAAATAAGTTGTTGGAATAAGTAGGTTTCAGGTCAGGGTTACCGATTGTAATATAGTTTGGGTCGGATATGTCCGCTACGGGTTGCAACTGTGTCATACTGGGCTGGCTTGTCCGTCCGTTATAATTGATGCGTAAGTTCATTTGTTTATTGAAGATGTAATTGAACTGCGCCATAGGTGAAAGGTTCACTACGTTCTGTTTGATGGTCGATAAGATCGTATCACCAATAAAGTTTTCACTTTTGCTATTCGATGGATCCAGGTTCAAACCAATGGTATAATTAAACTTTTCACGCTGAGATTTAAAACTCAAACTTACCCGCTGGCTGATAAAGTCGTTCCGGTAGCTCTGGCTATAAGCTGTGTCTAACTGGTTATATTCACCCGTACCATCATTTGAATAAGTATATTTAAGAGCTTCCTGTTTGCGTTGGCTGAAACTATAGGTTGCTTGTAGGAAATTATTACGTCCTAATGGTTCAACCCACGATACATAAGCCCGGTAATTATAACCTGTATTCTTATACGTATATTCCTGGTCGATCGAAAGATCAGGCATCGCATTATCCCCGTAATACCAAGTGTTAGACAAGTTTGTCCCATCTTCATCCGACCTGTTGTATCCCCCGGAAAACGAACCGCTCAATACACGGCCTTTACTATTTAATTTTCGGCTCAATTCCAACCGGCCACTGAAATTATACCCGTCACCCTCTCCAAATGAATTTGACTCACTCATATTAACAGAGTCCAGATCCGCCGTTGCCATATTATTCAGTCCCTGGAAAGTAGTATAATTCGAAATTGACCGGTTTCTGCTTTTACTATAACTGATATCCGGGCGGAAAATAACCTGAGTCAATGTATCCGGTTTCCATTCCAAACGGAAATTAGCGCCTATGTTGTCATTCTTCCGGTTCCGGTTGCTTTCCGATTCCCTGTATTGCAGGCTATCGCCCGACATGATCATTGACTCTTTACTTCTGCTGAGGGCTTCATTGTCCGAATGGTTGTACCGGACATTACCGGTTAAAGTAAGCGTCTTACTGAATTCCTTACTGAAGTTTATACCGATATTTCCCGATGTAGTAATACCGCTACCACCTCCGAAACCACCGCCCATTCGCCCGCGGCCACCTCCTCCGCCCATTCCCTGGAACATGGTTGAAGCGAGGTCGGTAAAGCCCATATTATTGGTATTATTAATTCCACCCATAATGGTGAACTGGTCATTATTATAGAAACGGTTCACCATAAAGTTACCTTCATAACGGTCTTCACTGCCATACCCTGCAAACGCGTTACCAAACCAGCCTTGTTTCATTCCCGGTTTGACTGTCAGGTTGATAATGGTTTCTTCGTCTCCGTCGTCAAAGCCCGTCATCATAGTCATATCGCTTTTTTTATCGAGCACCTGAAGTTTATCGATCATCTCAGCCGGAAGATTCTTTGATGCCACTTTCGGGTCGTCTGAAAAGAATTCTTTTCCGTCAACCATTATTTTCTTGATTTCCTTACCATTAACAGTTATCTTCCCCTCGCTATCAATCTCTACACCGGGCATCTTTTTCAAAAGATCTTCCAAAACAGAGCCTTCTGTTACTTTGTATGAATCGGCATTGTATTCGATTGTATCATTACGGACGACAACTTCGGCCATCTTGCCTACAATAACAGCTTCACCCAATAAAATGGATCCATCTGCCAATTCAAGTTTTCCTAATTCTACTGGATTAACTTTTCCGGTTATCTGTAACGGCTGATACAGAGGCTCAAAGCCTACAAAGGTGATATGTAGTAAATAATTACCGGGACGTATATTTTTTAATGAGAAACTTCCATTACGTGAACTTGCCACACCATTTATAAGGGTACTATCTTTAACATTCAACAAGCGGATAGTAGCTTGCTCTACCGGGAGATTACTACCTTCTTCTATCACCACTCCTTTTACCTCAACTCTTCCATTTCCTGTTTGTGCCAGCACGGAAAATGAACAAACCACAAACATCAACAACAGCAATCCCCTTTCAGATTTCATAAATGATACATTTCGTTAAGTTCTACACGACAAATAGACAATTAAAACACATTTTAGTTTAATAACATCTATCTTGATTTACTTTTATTAACCATTTTAAGGTTTACTATTTACCTCCTTATAATGACAATTATTAGAGCCGAAAAAGATTTTCCGCAGATGCAGATTAAACAATACGGGATTGTTTTATCTGATTCACTATTGACACTCGATTTATACCAGCTCTTTGCGATTATCAGATTGTCAGAAGAATAAGTTAATTCATTTCTTTTTGAATGGAATACTTGTGTACAGGTAACGCAAGCTTTCTTTAAAAAGCGCCTTTTAGAAGCTTTCAATGCATTCAAGATAAAAAGGTAGTAGCCTTTTTATTAAAACCTCGTTTACTTTTTTATAAAACTTCACGAAGTTCTGAACAAAAACCTGTTATGTTTTGAAATAAAGTCCATATAGTTTTTCAAAAATGTTCTTCCATTTTGCTTAATTAGTCTTTTTATTATTTAATAAATACTTAAATAATTAACCCAAAACAGACATTAAACATATTTTAACTTCCATTTGATCAATTTTCATGGCTCAATACAAGGTTACTATTTGATATATAATCACCATTAATAATAACACTTGAAGATGATAAATAAGGAAGAATACGTTTTGATATGAATTAATGGCAGGCCTTTGGATGTTTTTCTTTCAATTTGTATGCTGCCAACTATAAATTCCTGCGCATATTTCGTAATTCACTTACACCTGGGCTGGAATATTCAAGGCTGGAGGCAGTAAAATAAACAAAATGACAAATTGTCAAAATAACATTTTAAACCTTTCCAATTAAATCCGGTCTATACTTTCGAAGCGTTTCAACAATAAATCAATATTTCAACTACAAAATAAGTATAGGTTATGAAAAAGATAATAGGATTATTTATGGTAATGTTGTTTTGTTCTGTATCCGTATTTGCTCAGGACAAAGAAACTAACAGACATGAAAGAAAACGAATGGACCCTACCAAACGCTGGGGAAAAATGGCGGAAGATTTAAAGCTGGATGATAAACAAACGGCTGAATTCAACAAGATCAATCAGGAATTCATGGAAAAAATGAAAAAGAAACATGAAGGAACAGAAGCAGATCGTGAAGCAATGAAAGCCAAAAGGGAAAAACAACGGGAGGAAATGATGGCTATGCATTCCGAAAGGAATGAACAAATGAAAAAGATCATGACGGACGAACAGTATAAAACTTACCTTGAAAAGCAAAAGCCATCCCGCGACAAGAAGAAAGACGACATGCACCGTAAAAATCATAAAGGGAAAGAAAGAAGCAGGAAAAACATATAAACCTCCCTTCATTAATTAATATATAAAAACGAAACCCTGCCGATATGAAATTGACAGGGTTTTATTTTATAGTAATATCAGAGATCAAAGAGTCTTTAATTTCATATTACGCCATGCTACTTTAATTCCTCCTCCATCGTGGATTTGCAAAGCGATGCGGCCTTGTCCGGCTCCAATCATATCATCTGTCAGGTCTACCATTTCCTGGCCATTCAACCAGGTCTTAACATTATCTCCCTGAACTTTGATGCGCATCGTATTCCAATCGCCCTCCTTTAGTATGTCTTCCTTTTCATCCGGGATCTGAACAAGCCATCCGCGTCCGTATGATTCATAAATACCACCGGTATCATGCCCTTTGGGAGCTACTTCCACCTGCCATCCATTAATTTTCACTCCTTCTTCAATAAATGACCGGATAAACACGCCGGAATTACCATCTGATTCCTGCTTAAATTCAACCGTCAGGTCGAAATCATCGTAATATTCGCGAGTGGCTAAATAACCGTATTCTTTATCCGGGCCACTTTCACAATATAATAATCCGTCTTTTACATACCATAATTCGGTACCATATTGCTCCCATCCTTTCAGGTCGACACCATTAAAAAGAACCACTTCTTTCGTTTTACGTGGCAGTTCCTTTATTTTAATATTACGGAAAGAAGCAGGAAAGCCATGATCCTGCAAACAGATAACACCTTTCTTTGCAAGCCCGTATTCCGGAGCATCAGACCATTTGCCGCTATTCTTTCTTTCAAACCAGTCATCAGACCAAGCTTCAAATTCTAGTATCTTTACACCATTCATCCAATGTTCCACATGTCCGTTATCAAATACGATTTTAGCATTGTTCCACTCCCCATAAGGATTTACTTTCATTTTAGATAAGTCGGGCAGGTACATAGCATAATCCACACCCATTTTCTGCCAGTCTTCCAGCGCGTCGGGATAATTCACATCATCCAACAATTGGTATTCCGGTCCTGTAACGTAGGGAACGGCAAATTGTGGGCGTTCTACCACATGGTAAAGCATACCGCTGTTGCCGGCTTTTGATAGCTTAAAGTCCCATGATAATTCAAAATTTTCATACTGCTTTTTTGTTACGATGTAGCCACTTTCGTCGCTACCTTCCCCTTTAGCCTGGATGCATCCATCCACAACATGCCATGGGGCTGTCAAGGTAGTGCCGTTATAATCTTTCCACCCATCCAGTGTCTTTCCGTCAAATAATAACTGCCAGCCGTCAGCTTTTTCCGTCTCGGTCAGTACATTTTGCTGTTCTTGCTTACAAGATGGAAATAAGGTTAATACGGTGAAAGACGATACTAAAAATAATGCGATTTGCCTGGTACTTTTTTCTTTCATTTTAAATCAGATAATGTTTAGATTTATAATAGTTAATAAAATACAAATATAAACATAATACTATAGTTTGCTTAAAATTTTACAAATTAAGAATGATTAAGCTTTGGTTTTATTATGTTTTTTACTATTATTGTAGCAAGATAGAAGAAGACAAAATCATGCGCCCTTACATATCATTTATTTTGGCATTATTACTGGTAGCCTGTAATAATCCATCGACTCTCGAAGTATCAAAATTTACTGAGATTGAGTCAATCATGGAAGAACATCCTGATAGTGCATTAGTATTGTTGCAGAATATGCAAGTTCCCTCGAATACTCATAAAAAAGAGTATGCTACTTATCATTTATTATTAACCCAGGCATTGGATAAAAACTTTATCGTACCGGAATCCGATTCTATAATCAATTTAGCGCTGGATTATTTTGATAAAAACGATCAGGATATTCCTAAAAAAGCATTGGCCTATTATTATGCAGGGAGGGTTAATAGCGAATTGCACAGAAATGTTATCGCATCAAACTATTATTTAGAAGCTGTAAAATTAGCAGAGAAAATGGATGATAAAAATCTTCTTTCTTTAATTTATTCTAATTTAGGTTATACTTTTTTGTATCAAGATTTACCAGAACAGGGACTCAATGCATTAAAAAGTGCGTATCATTATTCCAATGAATTAAACGATAGTATAGAGATCTGCTATGCATTGCGAGATCTAGGTAGAGCATATGATAAAATTGAGAAACCTGATAGTGCAATATATTATCATTGTAAAGGTATTGAAATTGCAAGAAAAATAAATAATGAACAAGTTCTCAGTAGTTTATTAAATGAAATTGCCATCACTTTTAAAAAAGAGA
Organism: Tannerellaceae bacterium; assembly: GCA_032058265.1. GTDB lineage: Bacteria > Bacteroidota > Bacteroidia > Bacteroidales > Tannerellaceae > DFXE01. The sequence continues at coordinate 10,471 of DAMCDT010000011.1, read as the reverse complement.
AAAAGTTTGATTTTGCTTTACAAAGTATTTTAGAGTCTAAAGCAATTCGCGAAAAATATAATTTCTGGGATAATTCGCAAGTTTATTTAACCCTTGGTGATACCTATAGTTTCATTCGTAAATTAGATTCTGCATATCACTATTTAAATAAAGCACTTATCACAGACAACATTTATACAAAGGCAGATGCATATAAAGTTTTATACCATATCGATAAATATCAAAAAAATTATCAAAAAGCTATTGAACACAATGACCATTATCTATTTTTATCTGATTCCATTGCAAAAATAACTCATAGAAAAGAGATGGCAGAAATTCAAGCTCAATATGATCAAGAAAAATTAATAAATGAAAATAATCAATTGATACTTGAAAAAAGGAAAATACAAAATGGCTCATTATTAGCCCTTGTAATCATTTTGACTATGATTGTTTTCATAATCTATTTTTATCAAAAGAAGCTACTCCACAAGGAACGTAACCTTCAGAAAATTAAAGAACAAATACGAAAAGCTTCCATCACTATAAAAGAAAACGAAACATTAATACGTAAAAATGAAGAGATTATCCAGGTTATGTCTAATCAATTAAATGAAAGTAGAAATCTGGAAGACCAAATCAGCGAATATGCCTTAGAAATTGAACAGAAGAACAAAGAAAATATATCCTTACAAGATGAAAACAAGGGTTTAATTGAACAAATCAACTCACAGATTAAATCGATCCGAAAAAGTGACGCTGATATGGATACCTACAATAAGTTGGTAGCGGAAAAGAATGCGTTAACAGAAAGAGAAGAGATGCTGACTAATTTATTAATTGATAATATGGATATTATTCATAAGGTTAAAACGCAAACCATCAAATTAGTTGATGATGAATTATGGGATAAAATGGTCGCTAGTGTAAATAAGATTTATAATGACTATACCACACGGCTATCATCAGAATACCCTTTGCTTACATCAGAGGATTTAGAGTTTTGCTGCTTGATCAAACTTCGCCTGTCTACTGCAAATATCGCAGAAGTTAGTTGTATATCTGCACCAGCCGTAACTAAAAGAAAACAAAGAATAAGAGACAGGATGGGATTAAATAAAAGCATACCATTAAATTCCTTTTTATGGGATTATTAGGATTTATATGTCCAGTTTATTTTTTAGCATTTTTTTAAAAACATCTAATTATAAACTACTTAATAAATATGAGGAGTTTATAAATGTCCAGTTCTTTTAAAATTTATATATTTACGTTATGTGTAATTTTGATTCTGAATAACAAACTTATTATTTCTAAATTAACTCTACAATTTTATGAAAACGAAAAAATTCACTTGGATTATTTGCGCCTTTATCTTACTTGGCAGTAGTATATTTTCGATGGATATTAATGCTAAAGTAATGATTGATCATGAAGTTCCTACAAAAGGTAGTTGGGATCCAGGACGCAGATCTTTAATTCAAAATCCGGTAACAGTTAGCCTGAACGGTTCTCTCCTATGCATTCAGTTTAAGTTTATTTCTCCTAATGTGACTATTGTAGTGACAAAAGGTACTTCCGTTGTAGAACAAGTTCAGATATCTGTTCCTGGGGGATACATTGAGTCAATTGATCTCAGTTTATATGGAAGTGGTAATGATTATAAAGTAGATGTATTTGATGCATTTGGAAATCATATATGGGGAGAATTTACAATTGAATAAGCAAAAATCCGCCGACATTTTCTTAAAGTAAAAATATTTGTCCAGTTTATCAAAGAGAGATAGACTGGACAAATTGTTGTATCATAGCTAATTAAAGCTATTTTAACGATTTTGATTTGTCCACCTGAAAATTAACCACCTTAATGATAGATATATTAAATTTGCCATAAACATTTTAGTAAAGATTTTGTTAATTGTTTATTGAAAGAGTTTAATATATGTATATAGGTTGTACGTGTTTCATCTTTGCCGTTATTTTCGGAACTCTTATCAGCCAGGAGATTTCAGCAAAAGAAACGATAAAACAGAATATTCAATTGAATAGTTTTTTGCATAAACAGTCTAATGCTGTGTTTATACAAGCGACAATTGAAAATTACACCTTAATCATAAATTTTAACAAGATCGTTGAAGGCATTGTTGTTTATATAAAAAGTGGTGAGTCTATAATTATTTCGCAGGAGACGTCGATCGCTTACGGACAAAGAATGAAAATAGACTTAAGTTCTTTATCAGACGGAGAATATCAGTTGTTGATCTATGATTTCTCGAATGAATGCGTCTGGGGACATTTTGTAATTGACGAGTATTATTTATAAAAACAATTATAGTGTGTTTTTTCAGCTATCAAAAGAAACGAGTTGTTAGTTTTTAAGGATATTAACCAAAGTTCTTCTTCTATCCTTTTTACTGTTTGCTAAATATTAGCAATGTTTTTCCAGCCCTCACTCTTCAACGAGTTGAGGGCTGTTTTATTTATCGATATGATAGAGCTACAACATTTTTTAATGATAGCTGCGTTGCTTAAAATAATCCATCCTAATTTCGTCTAAAATAATTTATGTATATTTGACACGTTTAGAATAGGAATGTAATATAATTTCCGTTCTCCGGAAATATAGGTTGACCTTAAATATAATCTAATTGTAAATAATATAATATTAACCTAATTGTATCATGAGATGAAGAACAGAAAGCTTAGAATGGGAATGGTTGGCGGAGGCAGTGATGCCTTTATTGGCGCTATCCATCGTTGTGCTGCTTTTATGGACAATCAAATCGAATTAGTTTGCGGATGTTTCAGTGTTAACCCTGAAATCTCAATTAATTCAGGACGTTCTTACTTTTTACCTGAAGACAGGATCTATAAAACTTATCAGGAGATGTTCGAACATGAGGTAACCTTACCGGAAGACGAACGGATGGACTTCGTAACCATCGTTACTCCTAATAAATGGCATTTCGAACCGGCTATGATGGCACTTGAAAGAGGTTTCCATGTGGTTGTGGATAAGCCGATGACTTTTTCACTTGATGAAGCCAAACTACTCCAGAAGAAAGTAGAAGAAACCGGTTTGGTATTTGCCCTGACACACGTTTATACGGGTTATCCTGCTGTGAAAGAAGCAAAAGAACGTGTTGCCAAAGGTGAATTCGGAAAGCTTCGCCGTGTCTATGTAGAATATACACAAGGCTGGTTGTCTGAAAGGATCGAGTTACAAGGCGGAAATAATGCCGGATGGAGAACCGACCCGAAACGTTCGGGAAAAGCAGGCGCTGTTGGTGACATTGGTACCCATGCCTGGCATCTGAGTGAATATATCACCGGTTTGAAAGTAACCGATATTTGCGCAGATCTAAAAGCCTTTGCTCCCGGCCGTCCGATCGATGATGACGCCGCTGCCTTCCTAAAATATGAAAAGGGTGTAACAGGTGTTTTAGTTTGTACGCAAATTGCTGCAGGTGAAGAAAACAATCTGGCCATCCGTGTATATGGTGAAAAAGGCGGATTGGAATGGCATCAGGAAGAACCGAACAGTTTATACCTGAAATGGAACGACAAACCGAAAGAAATCATACGGGTAGGTAATAACGAGCATCTGGGCGATGTGGCCAAATATAATACACGCACACCGGGTGGACATCCGGAAGGTTTTATCGAATCGTTTGCAAATATATACAGGAATTTTGCCGCGACTGTACGAATGGTCAATAATGGTGAAAAACCGGCAGGCAAAATACTTGACTTCCCGACTGTTTATGAAGGCGTGAGAGGTATGCAATTTATTGAAACGATGGTCGAAGCTGGTTATAATGACAAGCAGAAATGGCAAAAGTGGATTGAATAATAAAAAATGAGAGATAAAAAAGCATAATCAGATTACATAATTCGTTAAATTACCTAAGAATACTTTCTATTTTATATAGGATTGTTTTACTTTTGTTTGCAAAATATTCTGATTGCTCTTACATATATATAATTGTTGACCATAGAAACAAATGACTAACAGAAGATCCAAACGTTACTCATCCGGGAAAAAAAGCTTCTTTAAAAAGAAATCATTCTTTCTTTTATTAGGTCTGTTCTTGGGTGCCGGCTGTATTATCGGCCTCTATCTCACCTCCGTTTATTTCTCTACAGATGAATCCTGCATGATTTGCCATGTTCATCCTCATGTAGAAGATAGTTGGAAATTATCCAAGCACATGAATAATGGAAGCGGAACTAAAACACATTGTGTAGCTTGCCACCTTCCTCCCCAGACTAATACATGGGATCATTATACGGCGAAAGCCAAGTTAGGTTTACGGGATGTGTGGGGATACCTGACAAAAGACAGTGCTGATTTTGACTGGGACAGAATGTCGGAATTGGAGTACGCGGTTACTTATATTCCGAATGAATCATGTAAAGAATGCCATCATAACTTATTCCCGGAAGGAATTACAGGAGATGGTATAACAGCTCATCTTTATTATGATGAGAATGAAAAGAAGCTAGACCTGCAATGTATCAGTTGTCATTTAGATGCCGGTCATTATAATCCTAATTACAGTCATGGACAAATGACGGGTATTCCGGGATCATCCTCCAGTTCTTCCGTTGTCGATACAAGCCTTTTCTTTAAAGCGCCAACTGTCGTAACCAGTTTTACCGATTATGCAGAGCAAATACCGGGAACACCTGTTTCATTTAATATGGTAGCTATTCCCGGCGGTACTTTCCAGATGGGTAGTACACCGAAAGAGCCTTTCCATAAACCGGATGAAGCCCCGGTACGTAATGTCACTGTCAGTCCTTTCTTTATGGCTGAAGTGGAAGTTACATGGGATCAGTATTGGGCTTTTTATGGTAATACCATGAGCGAAGGACGTACGCCTCCCGAAGCTGTTTATGCAAATAACAGCAATCCGGATGTAGACGCGATATCAGGCCCTACACCTCCGTTTGGTTTTCCGGACCAAGGCTGGGGATCAGGAGATCGTCCGGCGATCACCATGACTCATTACGCAGCTCAAACATTTTGCCAGTGGTTATCGAAGAAAACAGGTAAGAAATACCGTTTGCCGACAGAAGCCGAATGGGAATATGCCGCACGTGGAGGAACTGAAACACCTTACTTCTTCGCGGGTAATCCCAAAAAGTTCTCTGATCAGGGTTTCTGGCGTAAATTCTTTGATGCGGATACAGATAGCATCAGTTCGTATGTTATTTACAGTAAAAACAGTAAGAATAAGACACAGGAACCATCTGCGGTTAAAGCGAATCCTTTCGGTTTAAAGAATATGTTAGGGAATGTAATGGAATACTGTGCTGATAAATACGATCCGGAAGCTTATGCCAAAGGTGGTGAAAGCGTAACAGACCCATTGGTAACGGAAGGTACGGAATATGTGGTACGCGGAGGGAATTATGCTTCCGATGCGGCAGATGTCCGTTCGGCAGCACGTGCTTATACACAACACGATGCATGGTTGAAGACAGACCCCCAGCAACCCAAAAGTATCTGGTGGTATTCCGACATTAGGGGAATCGGTTTCCGGGTAGTTTGCGAACCGGATCCATCCATACAAGCTAAATAAAATATTAATAATTCTCAATAATAACAATATCATGAAAAAAGAAAACAGTATTAGTAGAAGGTCTTTCCTTAAGAACTCGGCTATGGTCGGTGCAATGGGCGCTATCGGTACAGGTGGCGCTGCAACAGTGTTAACCTCATGTGGCGGTGGAAGTGAAAAAGCCAACGCAATTAAAGCTCTCAAAGAGCCAGGTACCTATTATGTACCTAATCTGGTAGATTTTGCATCAGATGGGAAAGAACTGAAAGCTGCTGTTATAGGATGTGGCGGACGTGGATCAGGTGCCGCATTCGACTTCTTAAATGCTGCTAATGGAGTAACGATTACAGCTTTGGCCGACACATTTAAAGATCGTGCGGACAGCCTGGCTGACAAATTAAAAGCAGAAAAGAATATAGATATTCCTGCAAATATGCGTTTTGTAGGTTTGGATGCTTACAAAGCAGCCATCGATAGCGGAGTGGATGTAGTTATTGTGGCAACTCCTCCCAATTTCCGTCCGATACATTTCCAATATGCTACTGAAAAAGGGAAACATTCTTTCCTTGAAAAACCAATATGTGTCGATCCGGTAGGTTACCGCACGATAGTAGCAACGGCAAAACAAGCCGCCGCTAAAAACTTAAGTGTCGTTACCGGTACCCAACGTCACCACCAACGCAGTTATGTGGAATCTTATAAAAAGATAATGGAAGGCACAATCGGTGAGATCACAGGTGGAGTTGTTTACTGGAACCAGAATATGCTATGGTCGAACGACCGGAAACCGGGCTGGAGTGATTGTGAATGGATGATCAAAGACTGGGTAAACTGGAAATGGCTTTCAGGCGACCATATAGTTGAGCAACACGTACATAATATAGATGTATTTACTTGGTTCAGTGGATTAAGACCGGTAAGCGCTGTCGGTTTCGGTTCCCGTCAACGTCGTTTGACTGGCGACCAATACGATAACTTCAGTGTTGATTTCGTAATGGAAAATGGAATTCATTTACACAGTATGTGCCGCCAGATTGATGGTACGGCTACGAATGTAAGCGAATTTATTCAGGGAACGAAAGGTTCGTGGGATAGTTCTACCATGGAAATTAAAGACCTGGCAGGTAATATTGTATGGAAATATGATCATGAAGCCGAAAAAGCTAATTTCAAACAAACAAATCCTTATGTATTGGAACATGTAAACTGGATCAATCATATCCGTAGTAATAAACCGATCGACCAGGCATCTGAAACAGCCGTATCCAATATGGCTGCTATCATGGGCCGCCAATCGGCTTATACAGGAGCTCAAACAACATGGGATGAAATGTATGCTTCATCACTGGATTATATGCCTGCCGATATCGATCTAACCAAGAAAATGGATATGAGTGGATTTATCGTTCCTATTCCTGGGAAACCTCAGGGAAACCAAACACGTTAAAAACATGGCTTCAGACAGAAGGAAATTTTTAAAAACATCTTTATCCGGGGCCGCATTAGCTACAGTGAGCGGGACTGCTTTTGCATCCTGCTCCGGAAAAAGTGCATCTGTAGAAGATACCACTTCTAAAAGTGAATGTTGCAAAAATAAAGATGTGAAATTAAATCTCTCTTTTCAGGAATGGACACCTCCGGGTGAGACATTAAATGAAAAGTTTGATTATATGGAAAAGCTGGGGATTGTAGGTTTCGAACCCGGCGGTAGCGGATTAGCAGGCCGTGTGAAAGAAATTAAAGATGCCCTTTCCGGACGCAATATAAAAGTGAGCGCCATCTGTGCTGGCTTCAAAGGATTTATTCTTTCTACTGATCCGGCTATCCGCAAGGAATGTATGGATACAATGAAAGAGATTATTACTGCTGCCGGTGAATTAGGATCGACAGGAGTCATTATTGTTCCGGCATTTAACGGACAAGTTCCTGTTATGCCACATACACAGGAAACACGCGATTTCCTGTGTGAGCAATTTGATATCATGGGAACATTTGCACATGAGCATGGAACAACGGTTATCCTTGAACCATTGAACCGCGGTGAAGCTTTTTATCTTCGCCAGGTTGCCGACGCCGCTTCTATTTGCCGTGACATTGATAATCCCGGTGTAAAATGTCTGGGAGATTTCTGGCACATGACATTTGAAGAAACGTGTGATATGGCAGCTTTCCTTTCAGCGGGCGAATACCTGCAACATGTTCATATAGCCAGCCGGAAACGACGGAGCATGCCGGGTGAAGATGGTGATGCGGATAATTATATCAGCGGCTTCAAAGGACTCAAGATGTTAGGCTATGATAAATATGTAAGTTTTGAATGCGGTTGCAAGGGAGACCGCAATGTGGTAGTTCCGGCGGCTGTCGAATTATTACGTAAACAATGGGAAGAAGCATAAAACGATGCCTTTAGTCTATCCTACAATACAAATGAGTGAGGTGGTGGAAGAACATCCCTCACTCATTCCTGTTTTAAACCGTTTTGGTATACGCCTTGGTTTAGGAGACCTCTCGGTCAAAGAGATATGTGACAAATATAAACTGGACACTGATTTCTTTTTAACGGTAATGAATACCTTCCTGAACGAAGAATATTTTCCAGAAAAGAAATTACAAACCTTCCATACGTCGCAGATCATTGATTATCTGATAAAGACGAACCATTACTACCAACGCTCGCAGTTACCTAATATCGAACGGCACTTAACATCGTTCATTTCTATGAACACATCGAATAATCAAACGCTCAGTATTATAGGTAAGTTCTTTTCTTCCTTCAAAGAAGAATTATTGGCACGCATTCAGCATGATGATCAAAAATGGTTTCCTTATTGCCTTGCGCTGAGTGAACAACTCAAAGATAAGTTTGAAGGAGAAAAGGAGAATGCCATGCTTTCCCTGAATACTGGAAATCATGCGGAAGATAATATTGAAGAATTATTGACTGATCTGAAAAGTATTATGATAAAACACTTATCCGGTGAATATGATGAAAATCTATGTTATGCCGTGATCTTTTCAATCAGCAGCCTCGAAAAAGATATCAAACAACATAACCGTATACGTTTCCGTATTTTAGTTCCAATGGTAACAGCAATGGAGCAAATGAGTAAATAACCGTTCCTGATTTAATGCGTACTGCAAAACAAATAGCCGTTATTCTACCTGATACTTTACAAAGTACAGGGTTGCAGAGTTTACTTACAGATTATTTTCCTCCTGTAGAAATTTCTTATTATCCTTCATTTGAACGCTTCTGTGCTGCCCAGAATGATAATTATGATTTCTATTTTACACAAGCCGACATATTTGTTTTGTATGCTGACTTTTTTCTTCCCCGCCGTTCAAAAGTAATTGTCACTATGTGTAGTAACGAAACTTTTAATAATTTAACCGTAAGTAATAACTTAAATGTATGCGCACCACAGGAAATAATCATCGAACAATTACAACTACTGTTTTCAACCGATGGTAGCGGTAATGGTGAAAAAAACAAAGAACTTTCCACCCGTGAAACAGATGTACTTAAACTCATTGTGAAAGGCAGTACAAACAAAGATATTGCCGATCAATTGAACATCAGCTTGAACACCGTGCTTTCCCATCGTAAAAATATTACATCCAAATTAGGTATTAAAACCGTTTCAGGACTAACCTTTTATGCCATAATGAATGGTTTGGTATCTTCCGATTATATTAGCTGATGAATCAATATCAAAACCCGCACATAATGGTTTCGTTGAACTTCAGCAGCAGGCATCAATAAAAACACGGGATTTTTTTCATAATTTCAAACATTGTGTCATAACATCCCAATTATCAGCTAAATAAAGCATGTTTTAAGCATGTTTTAAGCGTGTTATAAGTGTGTTTTAAGTGGTATAACATTATCACGTTGCAACACATAAAACACGCATAACCCGCTGTCTACTTGATAATTGTGACAGAGTTATACAAATTCAAAGAAAATATCTGTTCGGTAGATACGGAAACACTTATTATTTTATCAGGTTGAATTGAAGCAGGCTGTAAGTAAAAAACGATAATGACTAAAAAAGTTACGACAATGCTTTATCAAAGTTATTGTAATGTTTTGTCAAAGTCATCACAATAACTTTTATAAACCACTGTGATAACTTCTTTCAATCATCATATTGTTTTGGCATATTCTTTTTCACTTGTTGCCACTTTACGAGCTCTTATCAAATGCGATACGGGCAAAATTATTTCATACGTTAGCTTTTTTAATTTGCTTTTGTCCTATCCAGGACAAGAAACAATTTGTGCCAATATGGAGGCATTCACTTATAATAACCGGACTGTTAAGAGATATTGAAAGGTGAAACGATAAAAATAAATCACTACATCTAGTGATTGACCGGAAAAAAAGTTTAACGTTTCTTTGTCATGAAAATTAGCGAAGACTATACTTATGAAGGAACTTAAAGTGTGCGTAACTGCTGTGATTGCGGTTTTATTTTGTTTTCAAACAAGTCAAGCGGATAATACGAATCCAATAGTTGATAATATAAATCCGAATGATACGATTAAAACTTACGGACTGGATGAAGTTGTTATAACATCTTCTACTAAAGAAACCAATACGTTGCGTAAATTACCGGGGTCTGTTTCGATCATATCTCCGCAGGCTATAAGTGGAAGACAAATCGATGCATTGAAAGACCTCAGTTCATTTGTCCCCAATTTATATATACCGGATTATGGTGCAAAATTGACATCGGCTATTTATATACGTGGTATTGGCGCAAGGAGTAGCGGGCAATCAGTAGGCCTGTATGTCGACAATGTTCCTTTTTTAGATAAAAGTACATTCGATTTTGAATTGACCGATATTCAACGGATTGAAGTATTACGTGGTCCACAAGGCACATTATACGGGAGAAATGCTATGGGAGGTATCGTAA